>JBDHDY010000266.1:0-8103 GCA_039591275.1 Gemmatimonadota bacterium
GGCCGCCGTGAGCTCACCCATACTCCGTGGCACCGCAGGCACGGGGACGTGCTTGACCGCGATCCCGTCCCGGCGACGGCGCTGCTCGAGACCGTCCAGCATGGCCCAGTAATCGTGGGTTGTGGTGAGGATCTCGTCTCCTGGCTCCAGCTCGATCCCCAACAGGACGGTCTGCAGCGCTTCGGTAGCGTTTCGCACGATGGCGACTTCTTCGGGATCACAACCGAGTTGTCTCGCCAGTTTCACTCGCACTACCTCTAGTCGTGGAGGTAGCGTCGTGAAGGCGGTATAAGGCGGGAGCTTCTCCTGCTCCATCGTGAGATCCAGCACTGCGTCGGTGACGACCTTGGGGCAGGCGCAGAGTCCCGCGTTGTTGAGATTGATAACGCTGCGGCTCACGCTGAAGCTCTGCTGCACCTCGCGCCAGAAGTCCTCGTTACGTGCCACCTCCTGCGCCGACTGTCCGGCCAGCCGTTGCGCGGCAGCCTCGATACGCCGCAGGTGGGCTCGGCCCGTGGTTCTCTCCGCCTGGGTGGACGCGACACCGTGCCCGGCGGAAGTACCTGTCTCGGACTTGGGTGGGGCTGGGAGCAGACTCGCTGAGACGACTCCGAGACCGTTCAGGAAAACTCTTCTGTCCACGGTAGATCCCTCCGAGGAAATGTGCGGCCGTGACTTGGAGCGCTCATTCGCGAGACCGAGCCTGGCCCAGCGGCAACGCACTCCACAATACATGCCCGTCCACCTCGCTAGGCGTCTCCAATCCCAAGAGGAGAGCAAGCGTGGGTGCGATGTCCACCGTGCGAACTCTGTCGGTGTAGCGGCCCGGTGTCACGTTAGGTCCCACGAGGATGATGGGCACGTGCGTGTCGTACCTGTACGCAGAGCCGTGAGTCGCGGAGCTGGAGCTTGTAACGTAATGCTCTTTGAAGCGAATCAGAACATCGGCGATCCGGGTGGGATAGAAGCTTCGCTGAAACGCATCAAGGTACGGACGGTGCCACGTAGTGTCCGCGCTCAACTCGCCGAAGGTGTACGCGTCGGCGACGATGTCGAGGGTGCGCAGACTGTCAGCAATTGCCTCGTGCACATCTGTGAGGGGCACAGTAACACTCTCCGGAAACGACACGAACAAGCCACCCATATACCTTACATTGGGCGCTATGTCGATTCCGAGTGCTCTTGTCGCACCCTCGACCGCACGGACAAGCATCTCCCGTCGTTCCCATCCCCCAATCCGACGGGCGTCGAAGCCACGCCGGGCGAGTTCCTCCGGTGTGAACGACACGCCGTGATCTGCACTGAGGGCGAATAAATAGTTGCCCCTGCCGATGCTGCTGTCGAGGAAGACGAACAGACTGTCGAGGTATTGGTCCAACTGGAGGTAGTAATCCTGCACCTCATGACTAAGTGGACCCCAGTCGTGACCGACATAGTCCGCCGATGACGCTCCTATGAACAGTATGTCCGGCGTATCATCCTCCCCGAGTTGTTCGTTGACCACAATTGCTTTTGCGAACTCAAAGACGAATGCATCACCGAATGGGCTATAGAGAATTCCCTCGTAGTACTCGGGGCTCGGAAGGCCTGTGCTGTCCGCAAACAGTTCCGTATATACGTACGGAAACGTGAACTGTTGAATGCCACGCTCGGCCGGGAAGCTGTCCTCCCGCGACGCGAGGTACACTTCTTCCGGCATGAGCTTCCACCACCCATGCCGGAAGTACGACTCGAGTATTCCCGAGTTGTTAAACGAGTTCACCCAGGCTGGGTACTCTTGCTGGTAATAGGTTGATGTGACCAGGCCCTTCTGGGGAGCGTGATACCAGTACGCTCCATCAGCTCGATGTCCCGCCATCATGATGGCGGACCGATCCTTGATTGCCACGCTGTAGACTTTGCTCTCGGGAGAGGAGAGCTTGAGCCAGTCGCCGAGGGCATCGCGCATGAGACGCTGGGGAGATCGTCCTGGTGCATTTGGTGCGCCGAGTAGCGGAGCCGAGGAGTCGCTCGCCGAATACACCTCGCGATTCTCGGCGCGATCGAAGAAGTCGTTCCCCACGATCCCATGACTCGAGGGAAAGGCACCCGTCGCAATGGTAGCGTGGCCGACTGCCGTTACCGTGGCAGCATGATCCTGATGTGCGTCGGTGAAAACCGCTCCAGAGTCAAGAAGTCGTGCGAGGCCGCCGGTGAAATACCCGCCAAACCGGTTCAGATAGTCGGCGCGCATCTGGTCGACAACCAGGACGACCACGAGCTTCGGCGGCTTGTCTCCGGTCTGTGTTCTATAGGAGGTCAAACCTAGAAGGCATAAAACGCCGATCGTGAGGCTGCGAGCGAACGGTGTCACGAGAATAGAATGCATGTCAGATCGTCCTCCGCCGGCCCGCCTGACCTGAGGTGAGGGATGGGTCCAAACATATCCAGCGGCCACGGATCGGAAAGACGCGGACGCTGTCTTTTCACTGGGCTAGTTGAAGTGGGCTGCATCTTAGTAGGCAGCTTGGCCCTTCTGTGCTTCCCGCGATAGGGGCAAGCGGGCTCCGCAGGACGGTCCGGTCCTGCGCGGGGGGCGACCCAGTTCGGGGGCGCTCGCCTGTCAACCGGCCAAGGGGTCCCGTTGCTTGAAGCCCCTCTGCATTTCCTCCACCAGGCTCTGGCGGGCGAGCTCGTAGCGTGCGCCGATGGTCCGCGCAATGTTCCCCATGACGACGTAGCCCATCCGGGGATCGGCGTCACAGCAATACTGCAGGTCGGTCTGCTTGATCCGGACCAGCTCCGAATCCTCCACCGCATACGCGGTGAGCGTGTAAACGTGGGGAGGGATCATCGCTGACCAGCCGCACGCTCCGTTGACCCTGACTCTATCCAGGGGGTACTCACCGGCGGTACCGGCGTACACCACCTGAAAGCGAAGCTCGACCTTCCCGGAGCGTACAAATAGCAGATGCTGGGCTGGTTCACCAGCCCTGAAGACCGTCTCGCCCCGCTTGACGGTGGTGATCTCACACCGCTCCCCAACCGTTTGCAGCTGGTCCTGCGTCAGGCCTTCGAAGATCGTGAGCCGTTCCAGTCCCTCGACCATGATTGATTCCTCCCAACGCGAATGGTGGTGCCTCCGCAACGGCGGCGCGGGCGCGATGCCCGCCCTCTCACAGCCAAGGTGCGAGCGCTTCCTCGCTGACGCAAGATGAGTAGTTCCGCTGATTCAACTTCGCACCGCTGCGTTTCTCACTTGTCAAATACGGTCTTCCATCCGCCGGAACATTTCACGGATGACAATTACATCCTGACGATCCTGCGGACTGGTCGGCGGTTTCTTGGAACGCACCGAACGGCGGGTAGTCGCGGGCGCACGTAAAAAGACGCATCCAACACGTCAGTCGAGCAGCCGAGGCAACTTGCTCGTAGGTTAGCAGCAGCAGACGCACAGCATCTTCGCGTTCTCCCAAAACGCCAGCGAGGGCGGCTCCGGATCAGGGGGCACCCAAAACAGCAAGTTGTCGGTTTTCAAACGACTTCCGAGCGTCGACGCCGGACTTTCACGACACGCATGCCGGACTTTGCCGGGAGAAACGGCCGCCGGAGCCGAGTTCCCGCTCAATCTTGTAGCGATCTGAGAGTGCGTTGGACAATCGGTCTATCAGGTCAATCACTGTCAGCCTCCATCCGCTTCTTTTTGTCCGCGTAATCTGCAGCGCGACAGCAAACGCAATTTTCTGCTCCTTCACGCGTGATTCTGGTTATGTGTCGACTCTCGACCACCACCATATTCACCCCGGGCTCGGAGACGAGTGCGAAATCGGCGTCTTGGCCTTTGGGCTTGCCGTGGCTCGCTGCTGAATTAGGTGCTGGCGTGGCGAAATCGGTAAACGCAACGAATTGGCACTTCGTTGGGCGAATGCCCTTGTGGGTTCGAATCCCACCGCCAGCACCGCCGCACCATTGACGCCGCGAGCTACGCATCGTACGTTCATAGGAACGAAGTGCCAATCGCGTAGCCATTTCGCTGCGTTGGAAGGCCGGGGGGCATCAGCTTCCCGGCTTTCACTCGAGCTATCAGTGAGCACCGCACTCCGAGCCTAGTACCTTACGTGGTAGATTTGTACATTACACGTACACGTGTGAGGCGCGTCGTAGCCAGCTTCGCTACGGCTAGAGAGCCGGGCCGATTCGGTCCGGCTTTCTCGCTTCCGCGGCACACCTGGCCTTCACTCAAGCTACACACCTTCTCACTTCTTACTTCTCACTTCTCACTTGTATCGTACTTCTCCAGCAGCGCCTGAAACCGCGGATCTTTCCTGAACCGCTGCCACACTGGATTAACGCGCGTTCCCCGATCTGCCGGTCGGTCCAGTTGGCGTCTTTCGCGTACACGGCGGTCTGGCGGCCAAACACCTGCAGTGCCGCTAGGCGGGTTAGCTGGTCGCGGACTTCCTCGGCCATGCCTTCCGCCAGATAGCCGTCCTCTTCCGGCCCGAGCAGATCGAAGGGCTTGACCAAGATTCCAAGACGAGTCCTAAAGGACTTTGTCCACAGCCGTCTTTCAAGACGGATCGCCGCGCGCCAACGCGCGGCGGCCGAGCCCGCGCTTCAGCGCAGGGAAAGGCGAGGTAGACGGTTGCCATCCCGCCCGCACCGAGTTCGCGCTCAACCCTGTACCGATCCGAGAGTGCGGACGCCAGTCGCCCAAATGGATCAGTCATAGACTCTCATCTGCGTTTATCTGCCCGATCTGCGTGATCTGCGGCCCCGAGTTCGCGCTCGATACGGTAGCGGTCCGCCAGCGCGGACCTCAGGCGGTCAAGCAGGTCGGTCACGGGGCCACGCCTCCGTGGGAATCACTCGCTACATGATAGGGATTGGGGCGGGGAGTGACCAGGCGACGGGAAGCTGAGTATATCCGAGTGAAACGCTTTGAATTGATTACCTGTGCGGTCTGGACTGCCGTGTGTGACCGGGCCGACCGAGGAACGCTCGCCAAGCACTCGCAGCGTCATGGTTCCAAAAACCTGTACATGCGAGTGGCAGAATAAGCCATGCCAACACTGCAAGATGTTTTGCCATCACCACAGACTGCCGGCTTGCAGCATAACGGATCGGCCCTTCAGCTGCGGCCGTGAGACGCGGCAGGGCCCACTGGAGGAACTGCCAACATGTGGATGATATGATGCAAGATGCCCAGCAGAGCACGGACCGCTAAGTCAAGCCGATCTTCGCTACTACCTTCAGAACTCCCAGCGCGCACCGATGGTCGGCAGCACAGGAAGCATCTTGTCCGGCAGCCGGACCGCATACACCTGGCCCGAACTGTCCACGCCAGGGTGGTAGGTTATGGTTCTTGCGTTGCCCCGGCTGTACACGTTGAAAACGTCGAGGAACACCGCCAGTCGGCCTCGTCCCAGCGGGAAGTGGCGCGACACGCGCGCATCCAGGCGATGATACGGCGTCATCCGTTCCGCGTAAGGGGGACCGTACGTCTGGGTGAAATAGGTGTCGCCGTTGGCTGCCGTCTCCCTGTCCCACCGCACGGACGTGGTGGGCCACGGTGAGTGATAGTGCCACGCCGAGCTGAACGACCAAGTGGCGTTGGGCCGGTAGGCGATCTCCAGGTTGACCGTATGCCGCTGATCGAACGGCCGTGGCGCCCACGCACCGTCGATCTCGTCTTCGGAGACGGCCAGTGCGTAGTTGGCCGACCAGGCAAAACGCCCTGTGCCGCTCCGTTTCAGAGAGAACTCGAGGCCGCGGGCCCTGCTGCGGGAGGGCTCCACTCGGACGCGGTCGTGAAAACCTGCTTCCGGGACGAGTTCTATCACCGGTAAGAGGCTGCGATACTCCGGCCTAGGATTGGCGATTCTTCGCTCGTAGCCTTCGATCCGCAGAGCGACGCCGCTGGTGAACCGGTGCTCCAGACCCACGATGTGGTGTTCCGCTCGTTGCGCTCCATAGAATGTGCGGTCCCCATCCGCCGCCATCAATTCGTGGAGGCCGTGCGACTGGTGGAACAAGCCCCAGGCCCCACGCAACGTGGTCCGATCTCCCAGTTGCAGCGCCGCATTGAAACGGGGAGACATCGTCTTGTCGCCGGTGTGCGACTGGTGGTCGTACCGCACTCCGACTTCGGTCGTCAAACCTTCCGCCGGTTGTATCCTGGTGGACAGGTACAACCCAACCTCGCGTCCGTCACGGTTCGCCAGCACCATGGTGGTATCGTGAATCCAGATGAGCGTCGGGCCCAACGGGTCCGTGGTGTTTGCCACGCCCATGCCGTGCCACCGCAAATAGTCGTAGTCGGCCCTGCCCTGCTTCAGGTCAAAGCCCCACTTGAACAGCATCCGCTCGGACGTGAGCACGCTCCAATCCTGCTTCAACCCACCGAACTCGAACCCACCATTGTCATCCACCCCCATGGTCTGACGCGTACCGTTGTTGTCGAGCGCCTCGGCTTGCCTGTTGCGGGTGAGGCGCCCTGCCGATACGATCGTGTTGGCCGTCAGCGTGCTTCCGAAATCGGCGTCCCAGGTGAACCACAGATACCCCGTACTCCAACTGCTCTTGATGCTCCGGTCGTCCTCGTCACTGGCCGTGAGCTTGTCTCCCGCATGCAGCATGTGGCCAGACAAGAGGTGCCCGTCACTCAATTGGTACTGCACCTTGGACAGGACGTCGTAGTAGGTGGGTGAGAAACCTTCGAACCCTCCCGCCATTCCGAGCACGATGTCCAGAAAACCGCGACGTGCCGATGCCAACCACGTCCCCCTGCCGCCGGCGAAACCGCCCTGGCTCTTGAAGGTCAGATTCATCAGACTGACACCGAGGCTCGTGGTGGTTCTATCGGGGGGCGGTGTCGTGGTCCGCATGTCGTAGACACCAGTCAGCTTGTCACCGTACTCCACCCCGAACCCACCGGTCAAGAGATCGACGTCACCGACCGATTCGACATCGATGATACTCAGGGCTGCGTCCACATCCTTCAGGTGGAATGGCTCGTGAAGCTCGAGCCCGTCCAGCAATTGCAGTAACTGATCTTCCGGGCCGCCGCGCACGTGAATCTTGGAGGTCATCTCGTGCGTCGCGATGCCTGGAACCCTATCCACGGCTCGGAAGACGTCCTCACCGATGTGCGGCTGTATGTTCAGCTCGTCCCGCGTGAGCGTGTGTGGCCTGCTTATCACCTCGGGCTTGAGGATTCCGAACGTACTCGGCGCGACCACAATCTCATCGAGCCGAACAGGTGCCCGCTCCATCAAGGCTGTCACTTCCACGATTCGACCCTCTGCGACTCGAACTGGCACATCCGTCGGTGCAAACCCAAGCGCCCTCACTTTCAGGTCGTAGCTACCAGGCCCCAGCGACAGCTGGAAGCGGCCCCGCGCGTCGGTGCGCACCTCACCCATCCGACCCGACACCTGCACTCGCGCGGAGACGACGGGCTGACTGTCCGGTGCAGCAAGCACCCGGCCCTCGATGCTGACACGTCGCTGTACTGCCCTGCGTGCGGGCGGTGGTGCGGGATTGCCCGGATGGCGCTCCCATACGATGATCACGCGATTCCTCGTAGCACGGTAGGTGAGCTGGGTACCGCTGAGGAGTGAGTCGAGCGCTTCGCGAACCGACGCGTCGACACATGAACAGCTAACTACACTACTGTCGCCCAGCGCGTCGGGACTGAAGGCAATCGGGACGTTTGAGCGGTGCCAGAGTTCGAGCAGAGCGGATTCGAGCGGAATCGAGCGTACGCCGATACCCGCTCGGCGGTTCAGGAGGTTCTCCGCGTCATTCGCCGGTGTCTGCTGGGCCGCGGTGATCGTTGGTGCCGCGATACCAACCAATACCATCCCAGCACACAGCGCCATTCTCATCGTAACACCACCCCTCACCGTGCTGCGCCGTGGATTCACAATTCCCATCCTTCGCCCCCACATGACATACGTGCGGACGGGCGGTTTCATACCAATTGGACTCGGGCCCGCACCGTCCGGGGCCTGTTGAGGCCTTCACGCGGACCACCGCCTCAGCACTGAACTGGGATTAAGGCGGGGAGTGGCCAGGCAACAGAGAGCCGAACATATCCGAGTGAAGCGCTCCAAATTGCTT
>JBDHDY010000267.1:0-5056 GCA_039591275.1 Gemmatimonadota bacterium
TTGGGCAACACGACTGCCGCTATGGGAAAAGGGTTTGCCATCGGCTCGGCAGCGCTCACCGCTCTGGCCCTGTTCAGTGCGTACGCCAACGCGGTCACGCCGACGGGCAGTCCGCCGATCCAGCTCGACATCGTAGACCCGAAGGTGGTCATCGGGCTCTTTCTCGGCGGCATCCTGCCCTTCTTTATCGCCGCCCAAACGATGACGGCAGTGGGACGAGCCGCTGAAGGAATGGTGCAAGAGGTCAGGAGGCAATTCCGGGAAATCGCCGGGCTCATGGAAGGCAAGGCCAAGCCGGACAGCGCACGCTGCGTGGACATTTCCACTCGCGCGGCGCTCCGCGAGATGATCCTGCCGGGCATCACGGCCGTGATCGCACCGGTAGTCGTGGGAAAGCTGTTCGGCGTCGAGACGCTCGGTGGGTTGCTGGCCGGCGCCACCCTCACAGGCGTGATGCTAGCGCTCTTCATGGCGAACGCCGGCGGCGCTTGGGACAACGCCAAGAAGCACATTGAAGGCGGGGCGCACGGTGGAAAGGGGTCGGATCCTCACAAAGCCGCCGTGGTCGGCGACACCGTGGGTGACCCCTTCAAGGACACGAGCGGACCGTCTCTCAATATTCTGATCAAGCTGATGTCAGTAGTGAGCCTCGTTCTGGCGCCGTGGTTTATTGGATAGCCGGCTACCAGCTGCCAGGGGCCGGCTCGTCGAGTACAATAGCTGGTAGCTGGCGGCTGGCCGCCGGCGGCTTTTCTCATGCTTCGACTCGGAATCGTCGGGCTGCCCAACGTTGGGAAGTCCACGTTATTTAACGCGCTGACCCTCGGCGGTGCGTCTGCAGAAAATTTCCCGTTCTGCACGGTCGAGCCGAACGTCGGCGTTGTTCCCGTGCCCGATCCCCGGCTGGTCCGCCTCGCCGACGTCGTCCAGCCCAAGCAGGTAGTCCCCACAACAATCGAATTCGTAGACATTGCTGGCCTCGTTCAGGGCGCCAGCAAGGGGGAAGGACTCGGTAACAAGTTTCTGTCACACATTCGGGAGATGGACGCCATCATCCATGTCGTCCGTTGCTTCGATAACCCCGATGTTAGCCACGTTGTCGGCGAGTTGGACGGCGTGCGGGATCACGACATCGTCACGGCCGAACTCGCGCTCGCCGATCTGGCCGTGTTGGAGCGGCGTCTCGACCGAGTCCGAAAGATTGCACAATCCGGAGACAAGGATGCGCAGGAGGAGGCCGGCTTCCTCGAGCGGACGATCTCTGAGCTCGACGCTGGGCGCGGCGCCCGGGAAGCGGTGGAAACGGATGAACACCGCAAGCTACTCAAGCAATACGGCGTGCTCACCGCAAAGCCCATTCTGTATGCGGCCAACGTAACCGAGGAAGATCTCGGCGCCGAAGAGCTTCCGGCGGTGCAGGAGCTTCGCCAGGCCGTAGAGTCGCACCACGAAGAAGCCGAAATTATCGTCTTTTCGGCAGCGTTCGAAGCCGAGTTGGCCGAACTCGACGACGATGCGCGACGAGAATTCCTGGCAAGCGCAGGGGTGTCGGAACCGGGGCTGGACCGGCTCGTGCGAGCGGGCTATAGCCTTCTCAAGCTCGAGACGTTCTTTAGCGCCTCCGAAAAGGAGGCCCGGGCGTGGACGATTCCCGTGGGCTCGACAGCATACGACGCCGCTGGGGAGATCCATTCCGATTTCCAACGTGGCTTCATACGGGCCGAAACGATCGAGGTGGAAGCCTTCATCGATGCGGGATCCTACAAGGTGGCACGAGAGCGGGGGCTGGTCCGCAGCGAGGGGCGGGACTATGTCGTACAGGATGGCGACCTGCTCCTCTTCCGCTTTAACGTGTAGGAACGAGTTGCGCGCGAGTCGCCCTCCAGTGTACACTTCGGTCCGTTATTACACCGTTGCCCATACCACCTACTCCGTCCAGCACCCGGGCGGGGTCGCTTAGTCCAAAGGAGGTGCTATGACTCGTCGCTATGAGGTCGTCTACATCTTCAACAGCTCCCTCGAAGAGGCGCAGGTCGACGAACGACTAGCGCGTTACCACGCGTTGCTCAAAAGCGAAGAAAATCCGGAGCCGGTCGAGCAGGTAAATCATTGGGGCAAGCGCAGCCTCGCCTATCCGATAAAAGGCAGTGAGGTAGGACACTACGTCGTCGCCCACTTCGCGACTGACCCGACGCTATTGCCCGAGTATGAACGGATCCTCAAGCTCGAAGAGGAGAGCGTCATCCGCTACTTGCTCGTCATCAATGAAGCGCCAGTCCAGGCACCGGCTCCCGAGCAAGACGAGGAGGCCGCCGAGGCTACCGAGAAGCAGGAAGTCGCAAAGGGGGCAGCCGAATGAGATCTCGTCGCAAAACCTGCCCGGTGTGTGAGATGGGCGTTCACCAGCTGGACTACAAGGATGAGCGCGCCCTCTCACGGTTCACTACGGAGAGCGGAAAGATTCTTCCTAGTCGCTTGTCGGGAATGTGTGCGCGGCATCAACGGCAGCTGGGCACGGCCATCAAGCGTGCAAGACATCTGGCCCTTATCCCATACATTCGCCGTAGCGTGGGATAGGTGGCCACCTCGTCCGAGCAACCGCACAGGGGCGGGCTCGGGCGGCTGCTCATCGTCGGTGTCGCCCTAGCCCTGGTTGGTCCCGTTGGCCTGGTGACGCTCCCACTGACCGCACTGCTATTCGCGTCCGGTGCACGCAGCCGAGACGAGGTAGTCGTTGCCTCCGCCGCGGGGGGGGTGAGCATCTGGTGGCTGTTGCAGGTCGGCGATCCGCAGGATCAACTCGTGCGCGCCGCCGCCGTATTAGGGACCGCGACGCTTGTGGTTTTGGCACTCTCCACGCGATTTTCCCTCACGAACCGGTCGCTGATAGCAGTGAGCGCTGGCGCGGCTGGCGTGGGCCTCCTCCTGCTATCGCCTGGGGTGTCCTGGGCCGAGATTCGTTGGTGGGC
Source organism: Gemmatimonadota bacterium (assembly GCA_039591275.1). Classification (GTDB taxonomy): domain Bacteria; phylum Gemmatimonadota; class Gemmatimonadetes; order Gemmatimonadales; family GWC2-71-9; genus JBDHDY01. The sequence goes on from JBDHDY010000267.1 coordinate 2,970, forward strand.
GGGATACAACGTGGGTTTCGCTGCGCGAACGGCTATCTCGTGGATGTGGGTGCGCAATCCGGTAGGGCCGGCCAGCACGATGTCGGACGATGCCGCCACTCAATTGGAGAGCATCACGGAGAGCTTCGTCGTCTGGATGGCCGACCTCTTCCCGGCGTTTCTCGCTTTGTTCTCCCTCGCCGGATTCGCGTTTGCAGCCGCCGTGTATCACCGCATCTGCCTGGCTCCGAAGGGACGAGCGCCGGGCCGATTTCGCGATTTTCGCTTCTCGGAGCACCTCGGATGGGCCGCGGCCGTGCCGCTGGCCGTGATTTTGCTGACGGAATGGGTGGGGGCGAAACGGCTGGCTGCGAATATCCTCGTGGTCGCGGCGGCACTGTATGCCGTCAGGGGAGCGGCAGTGCTGGGCTTCCGCATAACCCTGCTGCGATTGTCGGGGGTTTTCACGTTAACTTCGGCCGCCGTTCTAGCCGTATTGGTGGTTTTTTCGCTAGAATTCACATTGCCCGCGATCCTCACGGCAACGATCGTCGTTGGAGTGCTGGACTCGGGCTTGGACCTGAGACGGCGCTGGGCGCCACCGCAAGCGGGAAGCTGACATGGAAGTGATTCTTCGCAAGGACGTCGCAAACCTCGGCCACGTTGGTGAGGTGGTTCGGGTCAAGGACGGGTACGGTCGCAACTACCTCCTCCCCCGAGGGCTCGCCTACCAGGCTACCGAGGGAAACAAACGGCGGATCCTGGCAGAGCAGAAGAGCCAGCGGGACAAGCTCGCCTTGGCCAAGGTCGACGCCGAGCAACTCGCTGCAGAACTACAGGGCGTAGCGCTGTCGTTCATTGCGAAAACGGGAGACGGTGATCGGCTGTTCGGTTCCATCACCGCCACCGACATAGCCCAAAAGCTGGAGGAGCTGGGACATCGAGTCGATAAGCGATCCATCGAACTCGAAGAGCATATCAAGTCGATTGGTGAGTACCAAGTCCCCATTCGACTGCACGCAGAAGTCCGCCCCGAGATCCAAGTGACTGTCGATAGGGAGTAGGTCGGAGGCGCAGTGGGCATTGCCTATCTGGACGGGACCAGGCTACGCCGTTCGCTTCTGGCGGCGGCGGATTGGGTGGATGCCGGTCGGGATGAACTCAACCGCATTAACGTCTTCCCGGTACCTGACGGCGATACGGGCACCAACTTCTGCATGACCCTCAGGGCTGTCGCGGAAGCCGTCCGCGACCTCGAGGATTCCCGCTTCCCCACCGTCGTCAACACCATGGCCGAAGCCAGTGTGTTGGCGGCTCACGGGAATTCCGGCATGCTCCTGTCGCACTTCCTGCTGGGTTTTCGGGACGCGCTCGCCCACCATTCCGTGGCCACACCTGTGGAGATTGCGCGTGGATTGCGCACGGGGACCGACCGCCTGTACGCCGCGCTCGAGGAGCCAGTCGAGGGTACAATCCTCACGGTGTGTCGGGAAGTTGCCGAGGCAGCGGAGAAGGCGTCTCCCGTAACGCACAACCTCGAGGATTTCATGCGCGGCCTGGTTGCCCGCGGGCGGGCGGCGCTCGCGCGCACGCAGACCCTTCTGTCCTCCTTGCGGGAAGCGGGGGTCGTGGATGCGGGGGGGATGGCCTTCGTTCGTCTCCTCGAAGGGATCATGCGACTGATCGACGGGCAACCGGTGACCACCCCCGCCGTCTCGACGGCAGGCATGGCCAGGCCAGCGGCCGCCATAGCGAACGTGGTCTCCGAGCGGGATTTTCAGTATTGCACTGAGATTCTGGTCCGCGGCGCCAAGCTGCCACCCACTACGGAAATCCGCGCTACGATGCGGAAACTAGGAGGTTCCATTGTCATCCTGGCAACCACGGACATCCTCAAGCTCCACATCCACACCGACGCCCCAGAAGACGTTTTCGCCGTTGCCGAGCAATGGGGAACATTAGAGCGGAAGGCCGCCGAGGACATGCGGGTGCAGCACGCGAAGCTCCAGGAGGAAGTGGCGGATACAATCGGCCTCGTCGTTGACTCGACGTGCGATCTGCCCGACGAAATTGTCGATCGTTACGGCATCGTCATCGTACCGATTCAG
>JBDHDY010000268.1:0-5047 GCA_039591275.1 Gemmatimonadota bacterium
CCCCGCGATCTCGGCGGTGAACGGAACGCCGTGGGCGGGCATGCCATCCAGTTCTCGTTGCAGACGATCCGCGGCGGCTTCGAGATCTTCAAACCGCTTGAAGTAGACGACCAGCTTATCAGGCCGAAGCAGCCCAAAGAGATTCCTACCGATCTTGCAGGTTGAGGCTCCGCCTCTGGCAAAGAGCTTGAAGACCACGTGGAGCGCTTCCGGCACAGACTCTATTCTCGGACTCACATACAGTTTGTACGCGACCTCAGACTCTGATCGCGCCGTATCTCCGGGGCCGCGCCAGATAAACCAGCCGTCCCTGGATTCGCCTTCTCCGATCGACTCGGCGAAATGCGCACTCCCACCGCGCACATCGATCTCCAGGAACGCTGCGACAGTTTCCCCCGTGGGAAACCGCTTCCGCCACCTCGGTGACGCGGGAAGCGTGTTGAATCGGTACGTTCGCCAAGAAAGGACGGCGGGATCATTCACGTCTAGGGATTGTGCGTAGTGAAGCGCGTCGAGGGAGAGTCTGGCGATCGTTCCTTTTCCGGCGGGAGGAGGGGTGCCCTCAAAGATGAGTGCGTGTGCGTCCACCCCGGAAACGAACACGTCGTCCATCTCGATTTCGAGCACGCCATCGAGGACAAGTCGTGCCACGGCCTCGCCAAAATCCTCGCCCAGCAGCTCCGGAACGAATGGTGGTAGCGGGCCGGCCTCCGCGAGAGCTTGGTACAACCGGGCCGTCGCCTTCTCGACCGATTTGACGCCCAGCCCTTCCCGCCCCCGGGGGCTCAGGATGCCATAGAAATGTGGGTTCTGGCGCAGGTCGCCGAGCAGCGCCTGTTGGGCCGGTAAAAGGTGGTCAAAGGGAATGAGCTCGTAGTGTGCCGGGGCGCGGAACCTAGCGGCGGCGAAGTAGCGGCTCGCCGAACCAGAGATGCGGACAGCCATGCTAACAAAGTAAGAAGTAAGAAGTAAGAGGTGAGAAGGCCGTCCCTCACCACCCCGAGAAGGGGGTGGGGTGGGGCCCTCTCACTTCTCACTTCTCACCTTGTTCAGCGACTCAGCGCCCTATTCAGGCAGGCCTCGAGAACGGCCAGGTCTCCGTCGCCACATCGGCTCACGTCAACCTCGTCACTGCCCTTGTTAGTGCACGTACAGCCCTCGCACCCTCGCCAACGAACTCCGCCGTCATCCGGCAACACAGAGACCATTAGATCCTTCGCAACGAACCGTTTCATGGCATACCTCGATGTGGAGTGTTATGACGGGATCGCGGCACACCGTACTCCGGCGACCGCGGTGAGTCCGATGCGGCCCGAACGGCCAGGGCTAGGGGGTGGGGATATAGGGGTTAAAGATCACCGCGTCAAGGGGGAGGCGGGGAGCAAGGGGCGGGTGTAGGGTGTAGGGTGTGGGGTGTGGGGTGTGGGGTGTGGGGTATAGGGTGTAGGGGGTGTAGGGTGTAGGATAGGTGAGAGGTGAGAGGTGAGCGGTGAGAGGGCAACACGAAGAGTTGGGGCTGCGGGCCGCTGCCCCAAAGATGGTTGCCAGAAGCTGGCAGCGGCCAAGAGGAAGTAGAGAGAGGTCATCGAATGGCAAGTCCACATGCCTGAAGCTGTACGGGGCACCGTATACCGACACCAGGAAGCCAGCGTAGACGTCAAGCTCCGCCCTTCGGGGTGGTTTGGGCAGATCCGGGTCTGGCGAGGCAAGCGGTGGCCCAAGCTCGAGAGAACGTGGTATGCCCGAATGCGCTCTTGGATCCCATGGTTCTCGCTGGAGCGACAGGCTTCGAAGGCGGTGGCCTACGTCAATCACACCACTCCACGAGGCGGCCACGTCCCACCGGAGCTGCAAGGAGCGCTGGACTACTTGCTTGACGAGTTGCGGTGGAAGGAAAAGGAGAGAAAAGTGAGAAGTAAGAAGTGAGAAGGGACAAGGCCCCACCACTCCGCCCTATGAGAGCCGCGGATGAACGCGGATGAACACGGACAAAGGGTGACAAGGCCACCCAGCCCCCCATTATAAAAGCCACAGATAAACGCAGATGGACGCAAGAGCCGCCACCCAATACCCACCAGCCTCTTTGTTCATCCGCCACCACCACCATGTTGGTTCACATGGCCGCGGGCTATCTCCCAGTGGGGTCTGCGTGGGGAAATCCACATCTCGCGTTTATCCGCGTGTATCTGTGGCTCCAAATGGTGCTGAGTGGGGTGGCCTTCTCCCTTCTCACTTCTCCCTTCTCACTAGAAGTACCCCGTCCCCCTCACAATCACCGAATACAGCCCCGACGTAAATGCCCCGTCGTTGCTGCCAAGCGTCACGCCGCCGAAGACCACCAGATCGATGTTCTGCGACAGCGAAAAATCGATGCGGGGGTTGAGCAGCACCGATCCGTCGGGTGCTATGAACCCGTAGAAGCCCCCAAGCACCAACGCCGAGAGGTCGCGCCTAGCTCCCAAGAAGAACCATCCGGGCCCTACCGGCTCTCCGTGATAGACGTTGGTCAACCAGTCGTCCACGGGATACGGCTGGTCATTTTCCGATCGTCCATTGTACAGACCCTCGGCCATGAGATAAGTGCCGTCGTCCAGCGTGTAGTCGAATCCCGCAACGAAACGGGTGAAATCGTCTTCGCTTTCCATCCAGTTGTAATTGCCCTCGAACCACACGCCGAGCCCCAGCAGCTCGCCGGAAACCTCCAACCCTCCCGCACGGCGGCGTTGCGCGTACGGCATTAGCGTGAGGGGATCCATACCTGTCGAGTCCAAAACGTCGTGCAGCGTCACCGCCACGTCGTAACGGATGGAACTTGCGTGAGTCCCCACGCGCAACGCAAATCCCGGATGGTCGAAGCGCTCGTCCGTCACGCCGATTAGTGACAACTCCCCCCCAACACCCCACTGATAATCGGTGCGGAGGGCCACGACTCCTTCCTTTTCGTAAGTAGGGTCCAGCAGATTCTTGCGATGAAAGAGGTCCGTGGGGTTGAAGCTGTACCCCGGGCCCCATGAGAGTTGTTGCTTCCCTGCCCGCAGACGCGCGTCTCCGGTGTGCCAGGTGAGATAGGCATTGTCGAGGAAAAGCCGCGCTTCGTCTAAGCTGAAGGTATCAGGCACCCCCAACGCCTCGAGCTGTTCGCCCACGGCGTCCGGCAAGTACGGACTCAAATTGCGATCCGTCTCCCCGAGCGAGAGGATGAGATTTACGTTGCCGGCAAACTCGAGGTCAGGCAGCAGTACTCCACCCCACTCGAACCGGACCTTGGAGGCATCGAGCAACTGCGCCTTGGTTTCCGTGGTGTAGTCGATTTGGAAGGTGTTTTCGTAATAGCCGGAGAAGTCAACCTCCTGAGCGGAGGCCGACGCGACCAGTAGCACGGACGCGAGGAAGAGCACCGCGCCCCCTTCGACTGCGCTCAGGACAAGCTTCGAGACGCATGCCTCCGGCATGCTCCTCAGGGACGCGGCAACGGCACCCGGTCTCCCCTTCTCCCTTCTCACTTCTCCCTTCTCCCTTTAATCAGCGGCCGGGTGTGCGCCCTGAAGCTCCCCCTCTCACGTCTCACCTCTTACCTCCCACCTCACTCACGGAGTCCTTCTACTCAACGCCGCCTTTGTGAACAACGACTCATCCGGCTCCTCGGCGTAAGTCACCTCCAGCGTCTCAAACACTGTACGCGAGCCCTCCCGATGGTTCACCATTTCCCACATCATCGCCGTTTTACGGCCCTCGATCACCTGAATGTCACGCAGGTAAAGCGTCTTGAGATGATGCTCCTCGTCGTAGTACTCGATTTGCCGGCTCAGGTGATCGTCGACGTCGGCCCATAGAATCAGATGATCGTATGACGGTCCACTCGGTGTCGGCGTGGCCATCAACTTCACGCAACGGACCCCGTCGATTTCTTCAAAGCCCATGACGTCCGCTGAGTAGTCTTCCGTGAGATCGCCCTGCGCAAGATCCTCGTAGGAGAAATCCGATCCCATGGCGCTCTGCTTACGGTTGTGCCCGGCGAAGTGGCGGGTCACGTCGCGGCGCTTCATGTAGTACCAGAACTCGTCACCGCCTTCGAGTTGGAGGATCTTGTCTCCCTCAACCCGCCGCGGCTCGGTGTAGGCCATCAGCTGCACATCTCCATTTTCCGCTGACCACGAGCGGATAGTGAACGTGCGCTCGGAACCTCCTGACGTGGTGATCGTCTGGCGCAACACGGCGTAGGAGTGGGCGACGCGTTCGGCGGAGTCGATTCTTGCGAGCCACGCGGCGCCGTTGTCCTGTATAGGGGCAGGAGGGGCAGAGACGTGAGAGGGTGTAGGGTTCAGGGTGTAGGGTGTAGAGGAAGAGGCAGGAGATACAGCAGGGGCAGTAGGAGCAGCGTTCTGAGCCCACGCGGCGCCTGCGCAAAGGAAGGTCAAGACGACGAGAAGCAGGATCGTGATGACCACCGTTCGGTTCACTCCGCCAATTGATCTATCGACTCGCATGTTTCACATCCTGTTAACGCCAGGTTTGAGCCGCGGATGAACGCGGATAAACGCTGCTTGCTGTTCCCTGCCCCACCACATTTAGCCACAGATAGACGCTGATAAACGCGTGATTGTGTTCACCCCACCCCACCTCCAGTGAGGTTAGAGTCGTGCCGTACAAGCCAAAAAGGCAATCTGCGAATATCTGCGTTCATCTGTGGCTAAGCTTTCCCACCTCACCTTGCAGACCTACCCAAAACCACGCGCATGACCGGCGGCAGCACGAACACTGTGGCGAGGAAGCAGGTACCGACACCCATAAAGAGCACCTGGCCAAAGCTCGCCATCCCCCGCATTTCGTAGAATGCCACGCTTCCGAAGCCGATCATGGTGGTGATCGAGGTTAACAGGATCGCCTTACCCACAAACCGGAAGCTGTCGGTCACGCGCTCGAGACCTAGCCCGGCCTGTTCCTTATATCGGTGCAACGCGTGGACGCCGTCGTCGATGCCGATCCCCAGAATGATGGGTGTGGCGATCAGGTTCATGTAGTTGTACTTCATGCCAAGGACATACAT
>JBDHDY010000269.1:0-9071 GCA_039591275.1 Gemmatimonadota bacterium
CGTGTGGGAGGACGAGCGACTCCTCACCTTCGTTCCCCGCCAGGTGGTCGACCCACGGTCCCGGCGCCGCCAGAAATCACCGGGCGACGACTACTGGCACATCGAGGTGGCCAGGCAGGCCAAGAAGCTTGTCGATGCGGGCGGGTTGGTGCAGGTGGGCGCCCATGGGCAGATGCAAGGCCTCGCCGCGCACTGGGAGATGTGGATGTTCGTGCAGGGTGGCATGACACCCCACGAGGCGCTGCGCTCGGCGACACTGCACGGCGCGAAGTATTTGGGGATGGATGCGGAGCTGGGCTCGCTCGAGGCCGGAAAACTTGCCGATCTCGTGGTGCTCGACGCAGACCCGCTAAGTGACATCAGAAACTCCGTCCAGATCGCCTCCGTCATGGTGAACGGCCGCTTGTTCGATGCCAGCACGATGAACGAGATCGGTAACCATCCCGCGGAGCGGAACCAGTTCTGGTGGGAGCGGGATGAGGTGGCGGAAGATTGGGTATGGAGGAACTAGGGCAGTTTGGGGCTTGGGGCTTGGGGCTTGGGGCTTGGGTGTTTGAGTTTCACAGCTGGCAGCCGGTAGCTGGCAGCGGGTTGGGGGTTGGGACAGGGACATTATTCCGCGCGCATGGCCTCGAGCGGATCTGCACGTGTTGCACGCGCTGCGGGTAGGTAACTCGAGGCCAGCGCCACCACGCTCAGTGCCACCGTAACCGTGACGAAAGTGGCTGGGTCGCGGTAACCCACGCCGTACAACACACTCGCCATAACTCGGCTCGCGGCCAGCGCCACTACCAGGCCCAGTCCGGCTCCCACCACAACGAGAACGGTAGCTTCCCGAAACACCAGTCGCAACACCGCCGCCGACGTGGCGCCCAGAGCGACCCGCACGCCGAACTCTCTCCTGCGCTGGTTCACCGCGTACGACAAGACCCCGTACAAACCTGTGGCCGCGAGGAGCACCGCAATGCCGGCGAAACCGCTGAGCAGGTAGGCACCTGATCGTCGGTCCGCTATCGAGCGAGCGAAGGCGTCCTCCATCGTGCCGACGTTAGCCATCGCGATGTCAGAGTCGAACTCCCGCACTGCCCCGCCGATCGCTGCCGTGAGTGTTGTGGGGTCGACACCGGTCCGGGCAACGACGACCATGGACCGCCACCTCGCCTGCCCGTGCGGCACGTAGACAACGGGTCGGCTGTCATCCCACGCGCCGAAGTAGCGCACGTCACCCACGACACCCACGACCTCCCGGTAGACGTTCTCGTCCCGCCAGGACCGCACCCTCTGCCCCAAGGCCTGCGCGTTGCCGCCGAACATGTCGCTCGCGAAGGCCGTGTTCACAATCATCACCGGTACGGCGGAGTCATCGTCACCGTCGTTGAACGCGCGTCCGACAATGACGGGGATCCCCATGGTCTCGAAATAGCCGGGAGCGACGACGTCCCACCTGCCGTGCAGCTCCTCCCCCGCCGGCGGCTCGGCCCTTCCCTCTGGAAGAAAGGCCCGCCCGAGCCGGAACCCTCCAGCGCCCATCGGCAGAATGGAGGCCACCGTCGTCGCGGTCACGCCGGGCACGGCGCCGATCCGCTCGCGAACCTCCCCGTATGCTTGCATTACCGGCTCGCCAGGCTCATAACGGTTTCTCGGCAAGATGAGCTCGAACTTGATGAGCCCCTGCGCATCAAAGCCAGGGTCGACCTCGTTCAAGCGCTGCACCGTGCGCAGCAGCAAGCCTGCCGATGACAACAACACGACCGAAAGCGCGAGTTGTACCACGACCAGCGTGCTTCGCACGCGCTTGCCGGCCACACCGGATGTCATCCCTCGAGCATCTTCTCTGAGTTGGATGGCTCGGCCTTGCCTGCTGGCACCAAACGCAGGCGCGAGGCCGAACAGTAGCGCGGAGCCCAGCGTGACGAGCAATGCAAAACCGAGCACCGTCGTGTTGAGCCCCACGCCGGCGAGGCCGGGAGTGTCGCTCGGCGCCAATGCCGCGGCGAGTCTGATGCCCCACACCGACAGCAGCACGCCGAGCACACCGCCGGCCAGCGAAAGCAATACGCTCTCCGAGAAGAGCTGGCGCAGCAACCGGACCTGTCCCGCGCCGATGGCGCGCCGAATCGCGAGCTCATGGTGTCTCGACGACAGGCGGGCCACGAGCAGGTTCGCAATGTCGAGGCACCCTATGAGGAGCACGCAGGCTACCGCCCCAAGCGCCACCCACAGCATGAGCCGCGCCTCCGGCTGGACGAGCCACTCGTTGAGCGACATCGTCGACATGGACATTCCCTCTCGCTTGTCCGGGTACTCCTGCGCGACACGCTCGCCGATGACGGCGAGCCGCGCCTGCGCTTGCTCGACTGAACTGCCGGGTGCCAGGCGGGCAACCGCGCGGAATGCATAATTGTCATACCTGCTGTTCCTGCGCTTTACCTCTTCAGACCACGCAAGCGGGACCCAGAACGACGAGCGGAACACGTCCATCTCCGCAGGCATCACTCCGACGATCTCGACAGACCTCCCAGAGAGCCGCACCGTCTGTCCCACCACCTCCGGCGCCCCACCGAAATGTGTTCGCCACAAGCCATCGCTCAACACCACTACCGGCGGACCGCCGTACTGGAACGCTTCTACTGCAGGAGGGCGCCCCAAGACGGGGGGCACACCGATCGTGGCGAAGAAATGCTCGGTGATCACCAGACCCGCGACGCGGACGGGCTCACCCAACCCCGATAGATCTGCCGACGTCGGCATAAACACGGCGGAACTCGCGAACACTTCCTCTCTCGACCAGTCTTCGTAGTCGCCGTACGAGACCTGGCCCCGGCCCCTTCCAGTTTCCGCGCGGACGGGGACCGGCATCACCAGACGATCTGGGTCGGGGAAAGGCAACGGCCGCAACAGCGTGCTCTCGACAACGCTGAACACAGTCGTCGTCGATCCCACACCTATCGCCATTACGATCACTGCCATCGCCGCAAACCCGAGGTGTCGGCGGAGTACCCGCACGGCGTACCGCATGTCATCGACCATCAGGTTCACCTGGTCACCCAGATGCCGGCGGCGACGAGGCGTGCGATCCTTATGTCGTGGGTTTCTCAAGCGACGCAGACCAGGAAGCCCGGAGCCGCGCAGCTGCCGCCAATACCATCGCTTGACCTCTTCCACGCCTTCTCCGCGTGCCACCCGTTTGGTGAACTCTTCCGCGAGATCGCCCAACAAGAAGCCGCGCTCCCGAGCGGGGGTCACGATCCTGAAGAGGAGCTCGGCGAGCCATGGGACCGCCACGCCGTGGCGGCGGTTCACACCGCCTCCAGGTCTGACAGCTCCAAGCCGTCCTCCATCTGCGCCATGATTCGCCGGGCCCTGCCAAGTGCGGCGCTACCAGATTCGGTGAGTCGGTACAGCTTTTTCGACCGCCCTCCCCGGATGGGCTCGGGTCCCGACACTCGCGAGTCGAGGTAGCCCTTGTTCTCCAGCCGTTCCAGGGCCGCGTAGATCTGACCGATCGCGACTTCCCTGCCCGCCCGCTCCGCGATCGTCTCCCGGATGGTCATTCCGTAGGCGTTGTCCTCGAGCCGGATGAGGGCGAGCAAGACGAGCTGCTCGAATTCGCCTAGGTGGTTTCCCTTACTCACACTGGTCCTCTCGATGCGATTAGTCCTGCAAATATGAGGTTATGAACTATAATACCTCTGCAAACGTGAGTAAAGGGGTCTGGCCGGCAGACCATGGACTGCCGTCGGAGGATTGACGGGAACTCAATCACGTACCTATTCTGCCGACGGGGAGAGCCCCATTCACTAGCCGATTGCTCACGATTCGATACCAGGAGATTCCCATCTTCTACATTCATTACGTGTGTCATCGAGTCCCCGGCAACCCTACTCAGTGCGACACGACCACAGAATGATTCGTTGCGGGTCGCGCGGCGGCATACTCGGCTTCGCCCAGTTCGTTGGCTTGACCTTGATGTATGCGGGGTGCTCCGTGGAACAACTGCCGTCCGAAGAAAGCGGCTTTGTTGAGGTGACCAACGCACGGTTGAATTACGTCACCGTGGGAGACGGCCAACCACTCATTGTGATCCCTGGCGGCCCCGGCTTCGGATACACCTACCTGTTCGAACCTTTGAGGGATCTGCTTGCCCGCCGGCTCACCTTTTACGACCAGCGCGGTAGCGGCTCGTCATCGGGCCACGAATCTCCCGCCGATCTCACCATGGACACGTTCGTCGAGGATCTCGATGCGATCAGAGGTGCGCTCGGCGCTGAGACCGTTGATCTGCTAGGGCACTCGTTCGGTGGACTACTGGCACTTCATTACGCACTGCGCCATCCGGAGAGCGTCCGTTCCCTAATCATTGTAGACGGCGACCCCACAACGTTGCGCGACTGGAATCACTTCAGGCAAGTGATCGCAACCCGTCGGACTTCCGAGGAAGCAGAGCGCTTGGAGGGAATCCAAGCGCAACAGGGATGGCAGCGGCGGCCGCAGGCTGTCGAAGAATACTACCGGATTTTCTTGCGCCCATATTTTGGGGATCCCGAATTTGCGAGCGACCTCCGCTTTGGGTTCGTGGACAACAGCTTCGAGAAGCTCAACATCACATCGCAGGCGGTGCGGAGCGATTTGGGCGAGTGGGATCTCACGGACACGCTGTCCTCGATAACGGCCCCTACCCTTCTCGTCTACGGAGCAAAGAGCATCTTCGAGGTTTCCGCTGCGGAGGCCATGCACGCCGCCATGCCGGCGTCACGATTGGAGATCATGCCCGAGGTCGGTCACTTTCCATTTATCGAGGATGCTGCAGGGTTTCGGGCTGTGGTTCTGGAGTTCTTCCGCTAGCAGTAGTCACTGCCCCTCCTGCCCCCCCTGCCTCTGTTGTCCTGTAACATCTACCTCATCACCGGCATCTACTAATAGGTGACTCATGTCTGTGCTTTGCCGTTTCGAAGAACGAGACCGACGAAACGACACTGCATTGGTCGGAATTAGCACTCCAACGAAATCTGGCTTGGAGTGTATCACGTCTAGCATGATCGATCGAGCGTCGAACACGGTTCCACCGACGGTGCTGCTCCGTGAGTCGGCTGGAGCCGTACACGCACGGAGGGCTCATCCATGTCCAAGAAACTCCACGTGTTAACATCTCCCGTAACGTGTGGACGGGAAGCCGCACATCGTTTTGCTTCATTTGCGGTGCTGGCAATCGCAGTGGCCAGCTGTGCATCGTCACAGGGAGGGACGCTCCAACCGGCGGGCCCCGATCGCGAGACTCGGATGAGACTCGAGGGTTCGGAGATCCGGGTGGTGCATGACCCTAACGTTCGTGCCTATGTCGTCTCTGCTTCGGTCGACGAGGTGTGGTTGGCTCTCGGACTGGTGTACCAGCATCTGGAGGTGCCGGTGGCGATGTCAGATCCAGTCACGCACCGGCTCGGCAATCTGCGGTTTCGGCCTCGGCGGATCGGAGGCGAGCGCCTATCCACATACCTCGATTGCGGCCGTGGAATCACCGCAGTGCCAAACGCCGATGAGTACACCGTGACCATGTCGTTGGTCACGGCGCTCAAATCAGAAGAGGAGAGGCAAACGTTGCTCGTGACGGAGATCGACGCCGCTGCACAGCCGCGGGCGGTGAGCGGGCCCGCGGTGCACTGCACCTCGAAGGCGACGCTGGAACGGCGAATTGCCGAGCTGGTGGCGCAGCAACTCCAGTTGCCGCCGGACAGGGTGAGCCACACACCCACCTGAAGACACACAGGAGGACGGATGCGGCTTTGCTATCTAGCAATGACTGCAGGAATGTTGTGTGCGCTCGTCGCGTGCGGTGAATCCACAGAGCCCACAGTGGACTCCGTCGCCGGCAGCTACACAGCCACCGCTTTCACGGTGACAGAGGGCGGCAGTACCACCGACGTGCTTGCGGACGGGGGGTCCATCACCCTGACCCTGAATACAGGAGGTAGCGCCGCCGGACGACTGTTCGTCCCCGGAGGCGCCGAGGACGGCAGTGACTTCGATGAGGACTTGACCGGGACGTGGACCCTGACCGGAACTGCCGTTTCGCTGGATCACGCAGCCGACACTTTCCTGCGCGACATGACCTTTACCGTATCAGCCGACCGGCTCACCGGCCAGGAGACATTCGCAGAAGCCACCATCGCGGTGACCCTCGCCAAGTAATGGGCGGTGCACGTACGACACTGCCCTCCGAGGACTCGGAGGACAAGTGAGCAGCCACACGGCGGATGTTCCGCGCGGTGGGAGAGAATGACTGAACAATCCTCCAACGCTCAGGCTGTTGCCGAGGGAGGCGGTCGGGTACCAGGTTCTCAGCTTGGGTAACAAAAGGCCTAGCCGGTTCAGCTTGCGATCAACTCATGATGCTATTATCAAGCTTCCAGCTCCGGCCGATCTTGGTGCCGATCCCGTAGGGCTATCGCTTGCCACCTAGTTTTTCGTCGCTAAGAGCGACAGGCCCTTCGCGACGCGCTCGGATGGAGCGCTCCTCAGGCCAGGCTCGGCTGGTGTCGCTAATAGCGACCTATAGAGCATGGCACCACGGCAACGCGTTGTCACTCTCAGTGACATCAGCAGAGCCGCGACTCTTAGTCGCGATAAACCCGAGCCGCGACTCTTAGTCGCGAAGAAACCCGAGCTGTGAAACTGAGGTCGCAAAAAACCCGCATTGGGAGTTGAGATGAGATCTCCGATCCTGAAATCGATATTGTTGTCATCAATCGTGCTGTTCCACGCTTGCGGCACGGGAGACCGCGCTCCCGCTGTGACGACCGGTGTCGCCGAGGTGAACGGGACTACGCTTTACTACGAAACTCGGGGAGATGGTCACGCGGTCGTGCTACTTCACGGCGGCAATCTCGATCTGCGCATGTGGGATGTGCAATTTGCGGAATTCGCCCGGGACTACCGCGTGATCCGCTACGACGTGCGTGGCTTCGGTCGCTCCGGAGTACCAGACGCTCCTTACCAGGCGCACGAAGACCTCCGTCACCTGCTCGACCACCTGGCCGTAGAACAGGCGCACCTCGTTGGGCTCTCCCTCGGAGGGCGCATCGCAATCGACTTTGCGCTGGAATACCCCGAGCGGGTGAGCGCACTCGTGCTCGCCGGCCCAGGGCTCTCCGGTTTCGAGTTTTCGGCTAGCGAGTGGTGGGGGCCGATCCGGGAGGCGATACAAGCCGGTGACTCCGTGCGCGCCGCTGAGCTGTGGCTGGAAAGTCCCTACATGGCTCCGGCCATGGAGCAGCCGGAGCTTGCCGCGCGGCTGCGCACGCTCGCCGTTGAGAACTCGCGGCTGTGGGTACAGGAGAACCCCGAAACGCCGCTTTCACCGCCGGCCATCGGACGCATTGCAGAACTGAGCGCGCCGACGCTACTCATACTCGGCCGGCGGGACGTGCCGGACATCCACCGCATCGCCGAGCTGTTGAGTACAGGGATCAGTGGCGCGTGGGGAGTAGTCATTCAAGGTGCAGGACACATGGTCAACATGGAGCGCCCGGAAGAGTTCAACCGCGTGGTGCTAGAGTTCTTCAGCGAACAGTAGGACCCTCTGCCGCCCCTCCCTCGCTTCCGGCGGCCAGCAGCCAACTACCCCCTCCCGGCCAACGCAACGGTCTCTCCGTTGTGGGTGTCCAACGCGTCAAACGCACCGACAGCCCACGTTGGAGGGATTAATGCGCGCAACTACCTTGTGCCTGCTTTGCTGTGCCGCCATCCACGCGGCGTGTTCTGCGTCTCTCGATGAGCAACCCAGTCTTGACCAGATTGTCGAGCGGACGGTGGCCGCCATGGGGGGAGAGGCCGCCCTGCAAGGCGTCGAATCCGTGTTCCGGCAGCGCAACGAGCGAACATTCACGCTGCGCAAAAGGCCCGCCTTTCACCTGGTCGTGCTCCTGAATGACACGGGCGGCGTCCGCTACGCTGAGGGATATGACGGCGAGGTGGCGTGGGAGCTGACGGATGACGGACCCAAGACGAGAGCCAGCGAACGCGCCCAGATCGCGCTCTGGCACACTACGCAGTGGCCTGGCATCCTGAAACCGCTTTCCCGCATGAGGGAGTTAGGTCACGCGGTCGAGCTGATCGGGCAGGATACACTACAGGACATTGCGTATCACAGACTCCTGCTGCGCCTGAGTGACGGCTTCGAGCGAGAGTACTTCGTCAATGCACAGACGTATCGCATCGAACGGGCTCGGGACCGTCGCCGCTTGCACGCCTACGAGGAGGAGATCCAGCCCATCGAGGGTCTCTGGAGTGACTTTCGGGAGATCGACGGCGTCTGGGTACCGTTTACGACCGGCGAGCGGAACTACGATACCGGAGAGCGCCTCTCGGGTGGTACGATGCGCCAGATTCTGCTGAACGCGTCCGTCCCTGACGAGGTCTTCAGCTTGGATGGAAGCCTGGAGCCTTTTCTTCGGCTCGTCCGGCAGCTTATTTTAACCGCCTCGCCAGGTTGAGCCCAGGGGACAAGCGCGTTGAGCAACACTCGAATCAGGGAGGCTCGGCCCGGCGCAGCAATATGGGAGGTCGAGCATGCGAGCAGCCATAACATCACCCATCCTGTTGTTGGCTTCACTTGGCTGCAGCGGGGGCGAGCGCCCCAGGTCGCAGGGCGAAGACCCTCGGACATTCGAACTCACCATCCAAGCTGATACGGGTTTCTATCAGGAGCTGTCCTGGTCTCCCGACGGTTCCAAGCTCCTGGTCTCGGTGCTCGAGATGGCAGACAACCCGGAGGGCTTCAGCTACAGCATCTATCAGCTGAACACTGACGGATCGGACTTGAGCCGCCTTACCGACGGTCCCAGGGATTACTGGACCTCCTGGTCGCCCGACGGCTCGCAGATCGCCTTCGCCGCCCTGCGTGCCGGCAATGTCGACATCTACGTCATGGACGCGGATGGAAGCAACGAGAATCGCCTGACCCGCGACTCCGCTGAGGACCAGACGCCCGATTGGTCACCGGACGGATCGCAGATCGTATTCGTGTCTGACCGCGAGGGGGAGCGGCAGATCTATGTAATGAATGCGGACGGCTC
>JBDHDY010000270.1:0-5033 GCA_039591275.1 Gemmatimonadota bacterium
CGAGCGCGTCGAACGCGCCGCGCTCGCAGACTTGCACGCGGCGGCGGCGGCTGAGGTCAAGGCATCACTCGGCCTGGAGCTTAAGGAGATAAGCGGGGCGCTGGTCTCGATCGCGCGCAACGAGCCCAGCATTCTGCTGAATCGCGCGATCGGTCTTGGCGTGGAACGACCGGCGACCGAAACAGCCGTCGCACAGATCGTTGCCACCTACGCCGCCGCTGGGGTGAAGCGTTACTTCGTTCATAAGCATCCGCACGCCGAGCCGGGCAATTTACGAGAGTGGCTCGGGCAGGCGGGGCTGGTGAAGTATCGGGGCTGGATGAAGTTCCGGCGTGGCCCTGTAGCGCCGCCTGCTCCCAAGAGCGAGCTCGAAATCAGGCGTGTGGGTGCCGCGCACGGCGTCGATTTCGGCACGATTGCTGCCCCCTGTTTCGATCTAAGCGACAAGATCATCCCGCTGCTGGCCTGTCTTGTCGATCGCGACGGCTGGCATGTTTACATGAGTTTTGCCAACGGTCAGCCTGCCGGGACCGGGGCGTTGTTTATCACGGAAGGAGTAGCTTGGTTAGACTGGGGCGCGACCCATCGTGATTACCGGGGTAAAGGCGGGCAGAGTGCGGTACTCGCCGCGCGCATTCGGCATGCGATCGATGCGGGTTGTCGGATCCTGCTCACCGCCACCGGCGAGGCGGTGGAGGGCGATCCGCAACATTCCTATAAGAACATCATGCGTGCCGGATTTGCGCCAGCCTATCTGCGGGAAAACTATGTGCCCGCCGGCTAGGCCGAGGATGGGGTTGCTTCCAAATCACAAGGGCGTAAGCCCCTCCGGGATTGATTCACCCATTGGATAAACGTCCTTCACGAGGACGGTGTCGGCGTCTATGCCGTCGCTCTTCCAGAGCTCGACACCGTTCACACCGTCGTCGGCACTGAAATACAACGTGCCGTTAAAGATGGTGAGCTGGGTCGGAGATGAATCGCCCGCGGCGTTGATGTTCTTCACCAGCATGGTACCAGCGTCCGTGCCGTCGCTTTTCCAGAGCTCGACACCGTTCACGCCGTCGTCAGCACTGAAATACAGCGCGCCATTAAAGACAGTGAAGTTGGCCGGGTTTGAGTCACCTCCCCCGCTGCGGATGTCCTTTACCAGCACAGTGCCGGCATCCGTGCCGTCGCTTTTCCAGAGCTCCTCACCGTTCCCTGGGTTGTCGGCGCGGAAATACAGCGCATCGTTAAGGACAGTGAGCTCTTGGGGGAATGAGCCATTTCCCCCGTTGCGGATGTCCTTCACCAGCACAGTGCCGGCATCCGTGCCGTCAGTGTTCCAGAGCTCGACACCGCTCGCGCCGTCGTTGGCACTGAAATACAACGCATCGTTAAGGACAGCGAGCTCTTGAGGGAATGAGCCACCTATCCCGCTGCGAATGTCCTTCACCAGGACAGTGCCGGCCTCCGTGCCGTCAGTCTTCCAGAGCTCGACACCATTCACGCCGTCGTCGGCACTGAAATACAACGCGCCGTTAAAGACAGTGAACTCGGCCGGGTTTGACCAACCCGCTCCGCTGTTGATGTCCTTCACCAGGACAGTGCCGGCCTCCGTGCCGTCAGTCTTCCAGAGCTCGATACCGTTCACGCCGTCGTCGGCACTGAAATACAACGCGCCGTTAAACACAGTGAACTCGGCCGGGCTTGACCAATCCGTCCCGTTGATGTCTTTCACCAGCACGGTACCGGCCTCCGTGCCGTCCGTCCTCCAGAGTTCCACATCGACGCCGTCGTAGGCACTGAGATACAACGCACCGTTAAAGACGGTGGGCCTGTCCTGGAAACCCGGGTTTGAGCTGCCCGATCCGCTATTGATGTCTCTCACCAGCACGGTGCCCGCAGCCGTGCCGTTACTCTTCCAGAGCTCCACACCGTTCACGCCGTCGTCGGCGCGGAAATACAATGCACCGTTAAAGACGGTGAACGCAGGCTGGAAAAGGTTCGAGATCGAGCCACCCGCCGCGGCGTTGATGTCCTTCACCAGGGCGGTACCGGCCTCCGTGCCGTCGCTCTTCCAGAGCTCCCGACCGCTGACACCGTCGTCGGCGTTGAACAGTAAACTCGGCGCCGTGGTAGTCGTGCCACCATCTCCGCCATTGCTAGTGGCCAGAATGCTAAGCAATCCAAAGACTATTAGAGGAATGGCTGCTAAGTAACGGATGATCGTCGTGTAATGAGGGAGTTCAAACTTCATGGCACACCCCTGAAGCACGGGTCTTCACTATCAATAAGTACGCAGTTAATGCTCCTAGGGCGGCAAACAAGAGATCCAGCGGATCGAACGTTCCGCTCAGAAAATATGTTGGTGTTCGATCGAAAATAGGTACGTGCGCGAACCAGGCCGGCACGGTCTTGGCTATGGGTTCTGCAAAGCGCGCGTGTTGACCTAACTCGAAGGCCACGTCTACCGAGAGCCAGCCAAGACAGATCGCTTGATTAAGTCGTGTTCCGCCGCGAAGGAGCGCAGCAGTCAGGAGCGCAAACGCGCAGACATGGATAAGACTCGGCAGGCTGCCCCCCAGGGTGCCGAAGACTGGCGATGGGGAGAGACTTAAAGGGATCACCTCAGCGATCGCGAGTTGCTGCCAAGACCGGTCAAGGAGATAGACGCCAAGCCCCAGTACCAGCAGAAACACCCCGAGAAGCCCACGAATGGTGCCTGACACGTGCAACGCAGCTTTGCACGATTCAGAGCAGGGTTCTGTTCCAGTTTGCATGCTGTCCATGAAGCCCGCGGGTTGCGCAGTTCGAGAATCCCGCGCACGTGAAGCCGTCATTTCCATGTCGAGCGGTTTTGGTACCAAAAGCCCAAACTGCATTTTGGAAAAAAAACGTTCCTTTTTGTGCATAGGAGCCATACCTAGGAGAGGAGAAGATTAATTTGACAGTTACATCTTTCCGATCACGTTTATGAACACGCCTTGGCTGTCATAGTCGAGATCGGTCAGGTCGTCCGAAAAATCCGTGAAATTGTAACCAAAGCCGAGCTTGAGGTGGTCACCCATGTGCCAATAAAGGGCAAACAGCGCGCCGCTACGTCTGTCCTGCGCATCCGGCAGATCCAGCATGCGCAGTTCCATCAAGGCGTCCCAACGACGTTTGAATTGCCAATCGACGCGGCCGACATAAAGGTGTGCACGGCTGTCGAAGAACTCCGGGTTTACCCTGTCGAGACTGACTTGCCCCAGACGATGCGCATACTTTCCTCCGATCGTCCATCGACGCGTAACGTCGTACATCACGTCGACGGCGGCGATGTGACTCTTCTGAATGATGTCCGCGGAGGGACTCGTTCCGCTCACCTGTCCTGCGGTCGGTGCGTTAAAGGCGGTCACCTGCTCTGCGGTCGGCAGGTTATAAAAGTAGGTGTATTTGACTAGCAAATTGAGGCGATCACTGCTGATCGGTCGGTAGCCATACCCAAGCACGGCTTCGGTATATTTGCCGTCGAAAAATTCCCCTTGTGAGCTATCACTGTCAGCGTAATTCAACTTGCCGATTAAACGCCAACTCGGATTCACTTGCCATTTCAGGCTGTTCTTGAAGAGCCACGTTTTCCTGTCGGAGGTACTGGTATCCAGAGCTTCGATTTCATCCATACCGTATTCGAGAGCGGTCGCAAACTTAACGCCATCGAAAGCGTAACCTGCGTGTAGACCAAGCGCACGCCTGTCGATCTCGGCACCAGTGTCAAAGTCCCGTAGTGCCCCAAAGTCTAGCTTAGCCCCCACGGTCCACCGATCCGTGGGTGCTAGGTCGACGCCGGTGGCATGCATCAAGCCGGTCGGCACGTCACCGTGCGTGTACCTTTCTTCAAGATAAACGCTCGCGCTGTCCGAGTAGCGGGTACGAAAGCCGGAGATCAAGTTGCCTTTCTTGGCCCGGATGCCGTTGTCCGAGGTCTCGTTCTCGATCACGTAGTTCAGGTAGATATTGGTCCGGTCAGAATAGAGGTAATCCAGTCCGAGCTTGCCGCCCGGACCCAGGTCACCGACCGACACTTCGCCGTTGAGCTTCAGTCGATCGGTCACGCGAAACGATCCGCCAGAGCCTACGCGCGCGTTGTCTTCGCGATCACCGGTCTTGTCCACGGTATCCTGGACATAGCCATACGCAGTCCATCTGCCTAGGGAGTCGTAGGTCGCCCGCACGGCGACGTCGGTCCTTTCGCCCTGTACCTGCGTCAACGGCACGATCGGCGAATTATCCGTGCGATCTTCGTACCTGACGCCCGAGCCCAGATTCCAGTGTTCCGTCAGTTGGTAGCCGATGTCGACCTCAGCCGCGCTCGCGTCTACCCCTTGGTCTTGCGTCACCTTGTCTGCCTTGGCTTTGACGCTCACCTTCTTGCCCACAGGCATCTCCAAGCTACCCCCGTACTGCTGCGTATCGGTCAGCGTGTTCAAGCCCGGCGCTGAGTAGCCCGCGTCGCGGCTTCGCGTGTAAAAGGTCAGCTTGCCCTTGCCGCGATCGAAAAAGTCCCCGAAGCCGACACTCCCTTCTACTTGGTACGCGCCCGCACTGACGTTTTCCTGGCCCAGGGTGTCCACAGTATCGAAGGTAAAGCCTCCGTCAGGCGAAAACAGCGTCGCTGTACCTGGGCCTTCGGTGCTGGAGACTTCAAGCTTGATCCATGATTCGGCGCTCTTGCGCAGCGTCAAATCGGCCGCATTCAGGCTGCTATCGATGCTGGCCTCCTCGTTCTGGCTCGAGGTGACGCCGAGCTTCACGTGATCGTTGACCCAGTAGTGCAAACGACCGCCGGCCGCGAGCGTGTCGATGTCATCGAAGCCGGGCGTAAACTCATATCGCACGACGAGAAACACTGGATTTCCGTTGACCGAATCGCTCACCACCAATAAGTTGTCGTCCGCCGCCGTGGGCAGCGGCTCGGTGAGGACGATGCGTCCTTGCAGATAGTCGATGTCGTAATCAAGTACCGGCGTCAGATTCTTCACGCCGATGACCAGACCCGAGGCCTTATC
>JBDHDY010000271.1:0-7799 GCA_039591275.1 Gemmatimonadota bacterium
AAACCCTCCTGCTGCGTGCCTCGCAGTCGGTCGTTCTCCCAGAGCCGAACCAAGCGGTCGGGATCACTGTAGGGGAGTGGTCGCAACAGCACGCCATCGACCACGCTGAAGATGGCCGTGTTGGCACCGATACCCAGCCCGAGGGTGAGCACCACTACCAGGGCAAACCCGGGAGCCTTCACGAGGGAACGAGCGGCATACCGAATATCTTGGACCAGTTCCTTCATGAGCCCGTCGCCTTTCTCAGGCGGCTCGACCATGAGAATATCGTGGCAGACAATGCGAGTCTTTTCGAGATCGCCAAACCGTCTCAGCGCCTCGGCACGAGCGTCCGCCGGTGCCATCCCTCCGGCGACCAGATCACGAGTCCGCATCTCGATGTGGTGGTGAAGCTCACCGTCGATCTCTCGGCGGACCCGCTCCCGCTTCAGGAAGGCCCGCAGGCGAAGCCGGAGTCGCGAGCTCCACCCGGCAAGTCTCGTCAGTTTCACGCCGACTCCAGGATTTTTCCGACGGCGTCAGTGAAGCGACCCCAATCTTCGGCGTCTTGCTCGAGGTGTTTTCGCCCGGCCTTCGTCAGGCCATAGAATTTGGCCCGCCGGTTGTTTTGCGACTTCCCCCACTCGGCCTTGAGCCACCCCCGGCGCTCCATGCGGTACAGCGCCGGGTAGAGCGACCCCTCCTCTATTTGCAGGTGGTCGTCGCTGAGATCCTGGATCCGGCGACCAATGGCGTAGCCGTTCATGGGCTGTGCCTCGAGTAGCTTCAATACGAGGAGCTCGAGCGTCCCGTGGAGGCGCTCTGGATTAGCTGGAGTCATGGTGTGCCTTTCATGATGGGGCAGTGGGGATTGGGGAGTGGGGATTGGGCTTTAACTCGCGACTCTCCCATACTCTGCAACAGCATCTCCTCCAGCTGCTCTGTCGGGCCCCACTCCCATTACTTCCCCGCAGCTCCCTTAGATCTTCTAGGGTAGAGCATATGCCCTTTCCCCTAGATTGTCAAGGGAAGCAGCCCCGCCCCCCCCCAACCACCGCATTCTCCGTTGGCGTGCTCCACCCTACACCCAACACCCTACACCCTTCACCCTCCCCAACCCCCAATCCCCAATCCCCACATCCCTCTGCCCCTTCTGCCCCTCCTGCCCCCTTCCCCTCCGGAACAACGGTTAACGTTATCTGGTAAGCACTGACCATCACGTTGATAGGCGGATCACCCGATCGATGGCCGACCCATTTCCAAAATCCGATCTCGTTCGGATCATCTTCGAGCGGGGGCTGCAAGTCCTGCGGGCGGACGACCGTTGGCTGATCCCTTCCTCGGAGCGGCTCGAGCGAACGGAATCGCCCGGCGAGCTGGAGTCCGCTTTCGGAGTCCGCCGGATCATCTGCGATACCCAGTTCAACGTGCCCTTTTTTCAGCCGAGGCGCGTCATCGACCCTTCAGGCCTGCCCGTCAGTCGGGCCCGTTATCTCAAGGGATACGTTGAGGATTCTAGGCGGCGCATCTACAAATACATGGTCGAGCACTATCTCTACTGCGCCGTCGCGCATCTCGGGTATCTTGCCGAGGCCTACGGTGGACTCGCGGTGTTACACAACGACAATCGCTGGGGGCTTCCAGAACACGCCCGAGACCAATCTCGGGCCCAGCTGCACGACTCGGCCCTGCGCCATGGCGAGGCAGTGTTTACCTCGCTGTGCTCCGCGCTCGATGCAAGTCGCTTTCTCGTGTGGCGCGAGAAGAGTCACCCGCCCGACACGGTCTCCGAAACGTTAAATGTCGTGCTGACCCGGACCGAGCCCGACATGCGTGCCATCGTCGAGCCGCTGGAGGAGCTATGGTACGGGGTGGGGGAACGGCTGCTGCTCTATCGGGACTTCAGCGCAGAATTTCATCCCTTCACCGAGTTGGGGGGGCGCTGCGGTGGCGAACTGAACGAGGGCGACGTGTGGGAGATGCACATCGACCTCCCCGACAATCCCGAAATGCACGCGCGAAACAAATTCACGTTCAGTAGGGGCATCGACCTCCTCGATTACTCCTGGCGTACGACGTGTGCGGTCGTGCGTTGTATAGAGGCGGCGCTCCCACAGGTGCATGCGCTGGCGGTGCTGGGTAAGGAGCCCGGCAGATGGGATTGGCTGTTGGAGGGGTAGGGGTTGGTTGAGGGTGGGTTGGGCGAAAAGTGTAGGCGAAACATGCCTCGCATGGGCGAAGCATGCTTCGCCCCTACTTTGCCACCAACCCCTGCAGCCGGTCCAATACTGCAGCTAAATCCGGTTTGAGCGAGAGCACAGGTTTGAGGGGATCGTCCTCCAACCGCCCCAGCCGCTCCACGGCCGTGCGGATGGTGAAAGCTCGGATGTCCAGCTTCTCTTCGACTTCCTCCCACTTCAGTGGCATCGAGACAGGCGCTCCCGGAAGGGGGCGCGCACAATACATGGCAGCCATCAGTTTCCCGTGGCCATTTTGTCCATAGTCCAGGTATACGCGCCCCCGACGAGACGAGAGTGTTCGCGCCGTCGTTGCGATCTCCGGCAACTCCGCGGCGGTTACTCTTGCCAGGAGCTGAGCGAGCCACTTGGCCTGCTCGTATGTGCATTGCCCGCCGAGTGGAATCAGGATGTGCAATCCGGATGAACCGCTCGTCTTGACGAACGCTGGCAGATCGATTCGCTCACACAACCGGTGGACGGCCTGCGCCACCTGCACGACATGGGCAAACGGGGCTTCCTTGGGATCGAGATCCAGGATACACCAATCCGGGCGTTCCATCGACGCCACTCGGCTCGCCCAGATGTGCAGCGGGATGGTGCCCAGGTTGATCACGTAGAGCAGGGTTTCCACATCGTCACAGATGAAGTAACCCGTCTCCTTCCCCGTATCCTCGGCCCAGACCCTTTCGGTACGAATCCACTCCGGAACCCACTCGGGTGCATCTTTCTGAAAGAAGGATTTTCCCTCAATCCCATCCGGGTACCTCGTCATCACCACTGGGCGGTCTTTTAGGAACGGCAGCAGCCACGGTGACACGGAGCGGTAGTACTCGATCAGATCCCCTTTCGTGTACTCCTCCTCCGGCCAGAACACTTTATCGAGGTTCGAAAACGGAACGCTGCGTTCCGACGCTCTCGTTTCAGAAGGCGGCGGCTCCTCGAACACAAGTTCGCCGCCCGGCCGCACGCATTCCTCGATGCGTTTGTCGTCGCGGAAACGAACGAAGACGGGATGCCGCAAGAGACCGTCATCGGTCCACTGCTTGTAGCGAATCTCGCACACGAACTCCGGCCTGACCCAATGGTGCTGTTGCCCCTTCGGCACGGGAGCCGTGCAAGCAGCTTCCGATTGCTCCGCACCCTGCAGCGCCTTGCGGATGTCGCCCAGCTCCTTGTCCGAGAAACCGCTCCCTACCCTCCCGGCGTAGGACAGCTCACCGGCGACGAACCACGCCACATGGAGCGCACCAAAGCCTCCGCGCGAACCCTTGGGCTCGCTGAATCCCACGACGACGAAATCCTCAGTGCGGTCGGCGCGGATCTTGAGCCAATGCGGCGAGCGGCCCGCTCGGTAGCGGGCGTCAGCCTTCTTCGCCACGATCCCTTCGAGCTTCATTTTGCGTACTTCCTCGAAGAAGGCCTCTCCTTGTTCCAAGAGATGATCGGCGAAACGGAGAGGGCCGGCCTCGGGCAACAGTTCTGCGAGAACGGTTTTACGCTGCTCCAACGGGAGGGAGCGAAGATCAAAACCTTCGAATCCCAAGAGATCGAACACGTACAGAGTGGCGGGAAGCTCAACCGCGGCTCGCTGGATGTCCGGTTGGCGCAACAGCCGTCCCCGCTTCTGCAGTCGCTGAAAACTGGGAAGTCCTTGCTCGTCGTGCACCACAACTTCTCCATCCAGTACGATGTTGTCGAACGGCAGGGCGCTGACGGCGCGTGCGATCTCCGGGAAGGCCGATGTGAGGTCGCGACCGTTGCGTGATAGCAGTAGCGGTTTGGCCCCCTCGCGGGATGCCAGCAATCGATAACCGTCGTACTTGAGCTCGAAGAGCCACTCGCTGTCGGAAAACGGCTGGTCGCGCGTCTGCGCCAACATGAGCTCGACCTCCCGAGCCGCAACCGGCTGTTGCGGTGCACCAGCGTCGACGAGCGCTTCCCGTACCGGAGCGGCGCGGTCGGCACCCTCCTTGAGTTCTTCAACCGTGAGGCCAGAGAAGACAGACCGCTCGGAAAACTCCTCCTCACCCTCAGCCACCACCCAGGCGTCCCGCTCTTTGATGAGCAACCAGTCCTTGTCGCTCTTTTTGATCTTCACGAGCGTCCATACACCCCTGAGCTTGTACCCCCGAAGCTCGAACAGCAGTTTGCCTTTCTCAAACCCTTCAGCAAAGTCGATCTTCGGCACCCACAACCCACGATCCCACACGATCACCGCACCCGCCCCGTAGTTGTCCTCGGGAATGATGCCCTCGAAATCCGCGTAATCGATCGGGTGGTCCTCGGTCTGCACGGCTAGCCGCTTTTCGACCGGATCGCGAGACGGTCCCTTGGGAACGGCCCACGATTTCAAGACTCCGTCAAACTCCAGACGGAAGTCATAATGCAGTCGTCGGGCGGAGTGCTTCTGTACTACGAACAGACTCCGGCCCACACCTGATACCGAACCGAACGGCTCAGGTGTGCGCTCAGCAGATCGCTTGGAGCGATACGCATCGAGGCGGTCCGAAGAGTCCTTACCTGTTGCGGCCATTGAGCTTAAGTGATATGATAGCACCCATGAGCGCACGTGCAATCGGAACGGCGACGATAAGTTTCGGGCTCGTATCAGTGCCCGTGAAGCTGTACTCGTCGAGCGAGACCTCCAAAGCGGTGTCCTTCAACCTCGTACACAATAAGTGCGGGAGCCGCCTCAGACAGCAGTACTTCTGCCCCAAAGACGGCGAGCAGGTTGCCCGCGATGAGATGGTCAAGGGATACGAGTTCTCCAAGGGACAGTTCGTGCTCTTTACACCAGAAGAGCTGAAGGCCATCGAGGAAAAGTCCACGCAGTCGATCGAAATCACGGAGTTCGTTCCGTTCGAGCAGGTCGAGCGGCTCTACCTGGATAAGATTTATTACCTCGGCCCAGACAAGGGCGGTGACCGAGCATACCGGCTGTTGAGTGCGGCGCTTGTAAAGACCGGCCGTTCGGCGCTCGCCAGGTACGCCGCCCGCGGCAAGCAGTATCTCGTGCTCGTGCGTCCCATGGAAGATGGTCTAGTCATGGAACAGCTGCACTACGCGGATGAGCTGAAGTCGTTCTCCGAAGTTCCACTCGGCGAGGGCGAGGTGAAGGACGCCGAACTCGAGCTGGCCATTCAGCTAGTCGAGCAGGCGGCCTCAGACTCCTTCGATCCGACAAAGTTCCAGGATGACGTTCGCAGCCGGATCCTCGAGCTCATCGAAAAGAAGATCGAAGGTGAGGACATCACGCAAGCGGAGCCCGAGGAGCCGAAAGGGCAGATCATCGATATCATGGATGCGCTCAAGGCAAGCCTTGCCGCCGGCGGGAGCCCGGCAGGAGATACAGCCAAAACCGCACGCAAGCCCGCGAAACCCGCTGCCCGCAAGCCGGCCAAAAAGAAAGCTCAAGAGGCAGGAGGGGGAAGCTCCTAACGCCTAGCGCTCCCACGATCTCGCTAACCTGAGGTCCTCGTGTACACCTCCCGCGACGTAGCTGATCTCCTGGGTCTTTCGGTGGCGCAGGTGCGGCGCTACGCCCGCAGCGGATTTCTTTCTCCAACACGAGGCGCACAAGGCGAATACCGGTTTTCGTTTCGAGACCTCGTCTTGCTGCGCACTGCCAGAGAGCTTCTTGCCGCACGAGCACGGATCGACCGGTCACCCAATTGCGCATCACTGCAGAGGACAACCATGTCACCGTGCGGGACGGCAACACCGTGTGGAATCCCGAGTCGGGGCAAGTGCAGCTGGATTTCACGGTTCGTGAGTTGGCGGCGAGAGTGGCGCCGATCGCCCGCCGTGCGGCAGCCGAAGCGAGAAAGCTGGACCGTTACCTCAGTGCAGGCGAATGGTACGAGCTTGGCTGTGAGCTCGAGGCGGCAGCGCCCAGCGAAGCGAAGCGCGCCTATCGTCGGGCCCTCACCCTCGATCCCCAACACACCGACGCCCACGTCAATATCGGACGGCTGCTCCACGAAGGCGGCAACATCCGGAAGGCCGAGGAACACTACCGAGCCGCACTGGCCGTACAGCAGGACAGTCCCACGGCGGCGTTCAACCTGGGCGTGGCGCTCGAAGACCTGCGCCGTCAGCAGGAAGCGGTAGACACCTACCGACGAGTAATCGCCACCGATCCCGACTTCGCCGACGCGCACTACAACCTGGCAAGGCTGTACGAACGCATGGGGAGGAGGCGGGCGGCATTGAGACATTACCGGAGCTACAAAGAGCTGACACAGAGGGGGGCTTAGGTCTTGGGGCTTGGGGCTTCGGGCCTAGGCAGCTGGCAGCCGGCAGCCGGCAGCGGGTAGTGGTGCGGGGTCTGTGCACACTACCCTTTGGGCCGCAGCAGCTCCTGAAAAGGCGGGTAATCGTGTAGCGCGGCGAAGGTAGGGTCGCGGTGCACCCACGGATTGAACGGGACGCCCTGATTGAACGCTTCCTGGAGGAGCCGGACAGCTTCGTCCTGTTGACCTAGCGCGGCGGCGATTCGTGTGCGCCACTCCGTGTGCCACCCGTACAGATACGGGCGATCGAGGGCGGCCAGCCAACGATCCGCCTCGGATGCTTTGTCGCGGTCCTCCTGCCACGCCGCGAGGACGCCCAGAGAGCCCTTGATCTCGAGATTGTCCGGGTTGTCCGCTGCGAGTGCTTCAAGGGCCTCCTCGGCCTCTGCCCACCGGCCGCCATAAAGGAGGAGTTGTACTAACCGGATTGGGGAGCCGAGCGCCGCACGGGCCTCTTCGTCGGGAAGACTTCGGTACCGCGCAACAGCCCGTTCCACCACATCGAGTGCGTGGTCGGGGTGTCCGTGGGCCCGAAAGTCGAGCGACGCGACCATCGCGAGCGTCAGGTACGGATCACCCGGTCGCCTGAGCGTCAAGCTCTCCTCGAGCAAGGCCACAACACGCTCGTGCTGTCCGCGGGCCGCGCGCGCTTCCAGCTCTCGCCTGAGCAACGCGAGATTATCCGGATACTGCCGGCGCCCGCGGAGTGCCGCCCGTAGCTCCCGCCGGTGTTGCCCGAGGACGTGGTACGTCTGGGTCAGGAAACTCCAGTAGGGCCACCAGCCACGCATGGAACCTCGCTCTGGATCGAGCGGACGCAACCACTCGACAGCCTCCCGTGGCCGGTTCACGCGAAGGGCGGCCCACCCGGCAGTGTACGGAGCCATTGACTGAGGAAACCGGACGGCGAGCTTGCGGTTGACCCGGAGGATCGCCGTCAGGTCACCGTGCACATAGGACCGCACGTACTCCAGAAAGTCGCGTTCCCACGGTGCCAGATCACGAACCCTGCTTAGAACTCGAACGAGCGAATCGGCCTGAGAAAATCCCCCACTATTGCGGTACGCGATTGCCGCGTTGCTCAATCCGAGGAACAACAGCGAGGAGTCAAGGGCAACTGCTCGCTCGGCGTGCGGGATCGATCCCCTGAAGTCACCATGCCTGAACCGCTCGTAGGCCTCCGACAGTTCCAGGTACGCGGCGTAGGTTGGCGGGTCTCTGGCGAGATCGATCCCGCTCTCGGGATCCAATTCGAGCGCTGTTGCCAGCCCTCCCATGACACGCTGTC
>JBDHDY010000272.1:0-8731 GCA_039591275.1 Gemmatimonadota bacterium
CTCGTCCACAGCATATGTCACCGCTCGGGAGGCGTTCAGGAGGTTCTGTATCTGCACGTGCGCCCCCACTCGCCACCCAGTGAACGAACGAGACCAGTCAAATAGTACGTTGAAGCCGCTGTACCAGGGCGACCGCTCGGCGTTAGGCGATTCGACCGAGGTCGAAACAATGGGCTGACAGAATCCTCCGGGTACATAGTCACTGCAATCGTACCATCCTGGGTGGATGCGAGTGTAAGGGGCGCCTGAGGCGGCAACGAAGGCCCCACCGACACGGACGGCACCTCCACCAACGTCTGTGGGGATCTTCGACATCAAAGTGAGGTCGATGGTGTGCCTGCGGTCGGACGGAGCCGGAAACCGCAGTCCGTTGGCCGAATAGTCAGAGATACTAAACGCATATCCGAGTGAGCCCGTCCAGGTACCCACAAGGCGACGCAAGGCCAGTTCGATCCCATCAGCATTATTGTACGCGTGCACCGAGAATGCGTCGTCATCGGTCGAGCCCGGTGCCGGATCCGGGATCTGAATGCCGCTGGTGGACCGGTCGTAGTAATTAGCCGAGGCGAGCCATGCGTCGTCTAACCAGTACTCTAGGCCCACTGTTGTGAATTCTGAACGGACTGCGGATCGCCTGTCAGGCGCGAGGATCCACATGGGACTCACGCTCAGCTCGGGACCGAAGCGTACTCCTGATGTGGCAAGCGCCTGCTCATACTGGTAGCTGCTACCTGTTGCCGCTGAGATACTCAGACGGTCGCTTGCGGCATAGCGTAGCGAGATCTGAGGAGAGAGCTGCTCGTCGTTCAGAACCACCGGGTCGTCCACGAGGCCTTCCACGTTTTCCCTGTCGACCTCGAGCCGTCCACCGAGGCGAATCACCAACCGATCTGACGGGCGCCACCAGTACTCGCCCCAGACATTGAGGGCTGTGACGCTACCATCTATCTCCGCCGTGTAGAGATAGACAGGAGTGGAGTGCGGATTCGGTGGCGCACCACGATAGTGCACCCGTTGATGGAACAAGGCATAACCCGCGCGCCATTTAGGTCCCATGCCGCTCGCTGCGGGAAGAGTCCAGATCCCGCTGAGTGCAGCGTATTCGATCTCGTTGTCGGTTGGCTCCTGCGTTGGGGAATCCGCAAAGGCAGCAAGGGGTGCGCGGGGCTCTATCTGCCGAACCGCAGCACTAAAGCGGCTGAACCCGGCTGTTTGGCGCAGGAACCCAGCAAAAAGCGGGACCTGAAGGGTGGTCCGCCCGGCCAGCGTTCCCCATGTCGATCTGTTATCAGTCGGCCCTCCGGTCAGAGATCCGTCGATCCAATCGCGCTCCCATATGCCGCTCACCTCGAGTGCGCGGCCGCGACCTAGATCGAGGTCAATCCTGCCCACCACATCCGCAAAATCGTTGGGAATCTCAGGAGAGAGCCCATCTGGATTTCTCACGAGATCTCTAGTTCGGCCGAGCCAGGAATGTCTCCCAGCGATGAGCGTCCCGACTCGATCTCCCAACCATCTCTTCTCTAACGCGGCACCGAGCATGGAGTTGGAGAAACTCGCAAGCCCACGCAGCTCGCCAAGGCCACCGGCAGGTCGTGATTTCATATCGACGAGTCCTGCGGCGCCAGCACCCAGATCGGCGGAACGTACTCCAGGGTGCAGAAAGACGGCGCCTAGTACATCCGCACTAATAGCCGTCGTTAGGCCACCCGCGTGAAACGGATTGAATAACGGTACACCGTCAAAGCTCGTGCGCGTCAAGCCGCCAGGGGCGCCCCGCACCCACAGTTGGGCTGTCCAGTCATCTCGGGTTGATATGCCGGGCAGGCGCTGGAGCGCCCGGAATACATCGGTCTCATTGAGGGTGACCGACTCCATGACGTCGTCGTGGGAAAGCGTTCGTACATCGCTCTCGAGAAAGTTCTCCTGTCTCCACCGTTCGCGAGCCACTCGGTCCCAGGCCGCGCTCGAGTCCATGGCCTGGTCGCGGGCGTAGGGCTCCACCGGCGTCGAGATCGCCGTGAGCGGCTCTAGCTGTATCGGGGCCACAGTGAGTCCCACCGATAGGTGTAGCCCCTCCGCACCCGAGAGTTCGACGTCTACAATGGCCTGCCGGTAGCCGATGCGCCTGACGTAGAGCCGGTAGCTGCCAGAGGTAACGTTGGGAAAGCGATAGCGCCCACCGTCGTCGGTCCGGACTCTGCGGGTGCCGATCAAGAAGCTGGTAGTCGTCGGGTGCGGTGGGAGCACTCCAGCCGGCTGAGGTGCAAGAATCACAGTGGCGAGCCCAAGGGGTTCGTTGCTTCCCATCGCCACCACCATGCCGGACAACGCCCCACGATCATTGGCAGTCTGCTGCGCGACAGCAGGGCGCACCAGCCCGAAGGCCGGTGACCCGGCCAGTACCGCTATGAGAAGATGTGCAGTGCTAGACGCACCCCGCCACAACATTCGCGCCACCTCCGACGAGAGGCCCTCAGCGCGTAAACGATCAAAGGGATCCTTTTCCTACAGACGTGCTACGCCGAGCCGCCGCAGAGGTTCCAGATGGCAGGCGCGCCGTCCCTGTCACAGAGCCGGGCATTGAGTCGTTCACAAGCGGAGATCGGCGCATCACGCCGATTGTGGTCCACGCAACCCGTAAATGGAAACGGCAACCACCATTATGAGCATAAGGGCACACATCACTGGTTTTGCTGCCGCGCTATGCCTCAGCGCTTTCCCCGGCAGTCCCGTCATTCCGGTCGCAGCCCACGCGCAAGGTGCGATCGACGGATTGGTCACAGGAGCGGGCTCCGGAGCGCCCGTGATTGGAGCGGAGGTTCGGCTAGTCGGTCGGTCGCGGCCCACCTACACCGGCACGAACGGACGCTTCACCCTCGACAACATCAACGCCGGCGAGTACGAAATCCGAGTAGCGCGCATTGGATTTCGAGTTCACCGCAGCGTGGTTTCGGTCGACACGGGAACGGTCGCAGTGTCGATCGAGCTCAGCCCGGCTGCGTTCCGCCTGTCGGAAATCGTCGTGACTCCAGGACACTTCGGGGTCATGGAGGTCCAGATGCCCGCGTCCCAGCAGACGCTCACGCGGGAGGACATCGAGACCATTCCCCAATTAGGCGAGGACATCTTCCGCGCCGTGAAACGGCTGCCCGGCATCGCTGCAGACGATATCTCCACGAAGCTCAACGTGCGGGGCGGCACCGATCAGGAGCTTCTCGTTCGCATCGACGGGATGGAGCTCTACGAGCCGTACCACTTGAAGGACTTTGACGCCGTCCTCGGTATCATGGACGTCAACTCGCTCGGTGGCGTTGAGTTGGTAACGGGGGGATTCCCGGTGGAGCACGGCGACAAGCTAACGGGGGTCTTCGACATGCAGTCCCGTACCCCACCCCTCAGGGGCGCCCGTACGGCCCTGGGCCTCAGCATCATGAACCTAAGCTTCATGAGCCAGGGCGGCCTGGCCGGTGGCAAGGGCCAATGGCTCGTGGCAGCTAGACGCGGCTACCTAGATATCGCGCTGGCTTTGACCGGCGGGGACGACGATTTGTCTCCCAAGTACTACGACGTGTTTGGGAAGTTTCAATACCGTCCTCATCCAAACCACCGACTCAGTGCTCACACGCTCCACGCCAACGACGGCTTGCGGGTCAGGGATGACGAGTTCGACTTAGATTCCGGTTGGAACAGTAACTACGGCTGGCTGACCTGGGAGGCCACCTTCCCGGCCCGCGCCACCGTCACCACCACGGCATACGGCGGAAGAGTCACGCGGAACCGGCTCGGAGAAGCCGAGGAGATCGGGCGCATCAGTGGGCCCGAATTCGCCGATGTTGCAGACGATCGTCGTTTTCTATTCGCCGGCGTCAAGCAAGACATGACCTACGAACTGTCCGACCGCGCCATGCTGAAGGTCGGTGCCGATCTCAAGAGCGCAACGGCTGATTACGACTATTTCAGCGCGACACGAACGATCATCGTTACGCCGGACGGCGAATTGGGGCATCGGTTCGATACTACCGCAGTTGGAGTCGAGCCTTCCGGCAATGAGGTTGGAGCCTATGTTGCTGCGCGCGTGCGCCCGGTGGACGCCATTACGGCTGAGGTCGGAGTGCGGTACGACCGGATCTCTCACACAGGCGATGACGATTGGGCTCCGCGGATGCTTTTGTCCGTCGACCTCTTGCAGGGGACCACGCTGCGAGGAAGCTGGGGCCGCTACTTTCAGTCCCATGGGCTCCACGAGCTTGATGTGGGGGATGGCGAGACGGCGTTCTTCCCGTCAGATCGAGCCGAACAGGTGGCCTTAGGGTTAGATCACCGCTTTGGCGGCGGGCTCAACCTTCGTCTCGAGGCATATCACCGGGCCATGTCTGATCTCCGACCGCGATACGTAAACGCGGATCGCGAGATCCAGGCCTTCCCGGAAACCGAAGGCGATAGACTTCGGATCGATCCCACTGAGGCCAGAGCGCGGGGGGTAGAATTCCTCTTGGCTCGCGACCAGGGACGTCGCTTAGCGTGGTCGATCTCCTACGTGCTGGCAAAGGCTGAGGATCGTGTCGACGGCCGCTGGATCCCTCGGACGCTAGACCAGCGTCATGCACTAGGCCTTCACTTCGCCTACCGGCCGACTCGCAGATGGCAGCTGAGTTGGTCTTGGCAGTTTAGGACCGGTTGGCCCGCGACCGCGTCAACGTTTGCCGTGGATACACTCACCGATGGGACGTTGCAGCTGGCGCGGGATCCTGGGCCCCTGAACGCCCTCCGGCTGCCGTCCTATCACCGGCTCGACGTGCGCTTGACCCGGAATTTCTTCATCAAGTCGAACGTCCTGCAGGTGTATTTCGACATCTTCAACCTGTACAACCGTAACAATCTGCGAAGCTACGATTACGGCGTGTCCGTCCGCGACGGGCGTGTTCTCGTGACGCAGTTCGATGGTGACGAACTCCTGCCAGTGCTACCGTCGCTCGGTGTTCGGTGGGAGTTCTAGCAGGGAGTAGCACGCGCCGGTCAGAGGGGCCAGAGAGGTAGAGCCGGCCGACACCTAGGTCGCGTTCAGATCCCGTTCAACAGCGCGACGGCTCCGTCGATGTCTTGTTCGGTATTGTACAGGTGGGGCGAGAGTCTAATGTTCCCTCGGCGAAATGCCGCGTAAATTTCTCTGCGCCTCAGGGCGTGGTAGACCTTCTCGTTACGGCTACGGTCCCTGTGCGAGAGCAGCACTAGAGTCGAGCGATCCGCGCCCTCTAGCGGACTCAGGATCTGGTAGCGATTCCGATCCAGCAACCCGATGAGGCGTGAGACCAGATCGTCATTGTGTGCCGCCACGCGATTCACACCCTGATCGAGTAGGTACTCAACAGAGGCGGCCCATGGTTTGAAGTTGAAAAAGTTCGCAGTGCCGAAGACGTCATACTTCCTGGCGCCGAGATCCTCACTCAGCGTGAGCTCACCACCGGCCTCGCCCAAGTCGTCAGCCGTTTGCATAGCCAGCCAATAGTTCTGGTTGTACTGAAGGGATTCCCGAAGGTCCGATCTCATCCAACAAAACCCCGTTCCGTAGGGGCCGCACAGCCATTTGAACCCCACGTTGGTGATGGCATCCACGGGAGCTTCCGTCACATCGAACAAGCGTGTACCGAGAGCTTGTGAAGTGTTGAGAATGAACTGCACGCCGTTAGAGCGGCATACATCGCCCAGGGCTTCCACGTCGACGACCCGGCCGGTGAACGAGTGCACCCACGTCGTGCAGAAGATCTTCGTGGACGGTGTGATGTGGGCTGCCACCTCCTCCGCGTCGATGATCGGTCCTTGGGGCTCGATGCAGCGCATGCAAACCCCACGGGAGTCCAAACCCAGCCACGGGAGTATCACCGACGGGAAGTCACCTTGCACCAGCAACACTTCGTCACCGGCCTTCCAGGGAAACCCGTTCGCCAGGAGGTGCAATCCGTAGGACGCGCTGTTCCCCAGGATGATGTCTTCTGCCGAAGCATTGATGAGACGGGCGAGCGCCTGCTTCAAGCGGAGCGGTACACTACCGAAGCGTTCGGTTGTCAAATGATACGGGGCAGTTTTCCACTCGATCGCCTCTCGAGCCTCGGCCGCTGCCACCCGGGGCAATGCCCCCTGGTGAGCTGTGTTGAGCCAGGTTTTGCCGTCGAAGGGTCCGAAGTCGTTTGCGAAATCTGAGGTCGGCATGCGCACTCCCCGGTTCACGCAGCAATATAGCTAGCCCTGGTCACCCTGGTCACAAGGCCCTCGTTTTGAGCCACAGATAAACACCGATAATCGCAGATTCACCTAGATCGGTGTTTGTGTTGTTATAGCTGGCACTGGCACCTGGTGGCTGGCAGCTGGCTGCCGTGGGTTGAGGGGTAGCGGCGGGGCTCTAATCCGACTCTCTGAAGTTGACCTCGATAACCCAGTAGGGCTCCGACCTTCTGGCGAGCAGCCTCATATCCTGGATCACAACCGTCCGAATCAAATGAAGCGCCTCAAATCCTCCGACGTTCAGGTAGCCCACGCGCACACTCGTGTCTTCTTTGACCTCGAGCCACGAGGGCCGGAGCAGACGAACGACATCGTACGCCGTGGCTGCTTCCTCGAGGTCTTCGATCTCTTCTTGGGCGATGTGTGTACGCTGAAAAATCTCCGGTGGCAGGGAAACCAGCTCGGGAGCTGGATGCTTCAGCACATCCCACGACGGGGAGGTGTCCCGGGGTTCGTCAACAGACCAAAGGTGGTCACCCACGAACCGCGCATTGACGCCCACGCGGGAGAGCAACAGCAGGAAGACGACCGCGAACAGCGACAGACAAATAATGGCAATACGGGCACTCCGATCTCGTTCGTGGCTCATTTTGCTCACAGGTCGGACGGTCGGGATGTCAGTCATTCATATGCCTGCCGCGTGCCCGGCGCAATCCCCGACCTCAGAATTCTACGCGCGGGTGGGCAGCTCCTGGCGGCGCACTAGTTGCAACGGCAGATTGAACCTGAGCCATGCCTTCACCTTTCTCGCACCCGAGGATCTGACGATGCCCAGGAGAAGCCCCGCCGCCGGAACGCTGCTCTGGATCGTCACCTTCGCATGCACCACTGACTCTACCATATCGACATCAACCGGAGACCTTGCTGTTTGGCGAGTGTCCTCGGACCCTCTCCTACACATCGGGGTGGTGGAAGGGGACTCCAATTACCAGTTCTTCCGAGCCAGCGGTGCGATTCGACTCCCGGACGAAGCGATCGTGGTGTCCAACACGGGGACTGGGCAGCTTCGCTACTTCAGCCCTGACGGAACGTTCCTCCACCATGCTGGAGGACGAGGAGGAGGTCCCGGCGAATTTCGCGAACTGACTAGGGTTTACTCAGCCGGCCGGGATTCGGTGATGGCCTACGATCAGGCTGGCCGCAAATCCTATTTCGATGCGGCGGGCAGTTTTCTCGGTTCGGAAAACGTCATGCCCAGTGTTGAAACAGAGTTTCCGATGGACCCCTGGCTGTACCGAAAGAACTGGGTGGAAGGCCTGCTGTCGGGCGAGATGCGCCGCCGCGTGGCCCGCGCACTGGATCGCATACCGCCGCCGATGGGTGCATCCAGCTATCGTTTTGTGCGGGTCGACCGTGAGGGAAACATCTGGGTCGGTGAGGACATCGAGCCAGGCGGCGAGCGATCCCACTGGACGGTGCACGACACCACGGGGGCACCCATCGCCCGCGTATCCCTGCCGCCCAGATTCGAGATGTTTGAGGTGACCGGTCAGGACATCCTTGGCCGTTGGCGGGATTCAGCAGACGTGGAATTCATCCGGGTGTATGCCCTGGAAAAGGTCGACCGGCCAGCAGCACGCCGCTCGGCTACACCGTCGGCAGCTCTGGCCGAAGGCGTGACATCGACGGGAATATTTTGCAGGGCACGGAACGTACGCATCCAACCGCCACGACTTGGAGTGGGACCTTCCGGATGGCGTGCTGTTCGACCTGATCTCGGCCGGAGGTACAGGGTGGCTTGGGGTGGTGGTTCATCGTGACGCGTCAGTCATCTGTGGCATCGGCATCGGCAGCTACACCCCACCGGCGTGGCTGGAGGGCGCGCCCAAGTGCGCAGAGACGACTGTGCCGTAATGGGAGTGATTTTATAAGATTTAGTCAACGGCCTGCCATGCAGCACGTTAGCCCTGAAGCGCGCTCGTTTTACGTCGGCGATGTGGGCCCTTCCTTGGTCCGCACCGGCGCCGCATTTATACTGGATGAGCAGTCGACTTACACTCGAGTAGCCTGAACACGAACGATCCAGACAAGCCGTCCACCGAGCCGTCTTTACACAACCGCGAATATGGCTCCAGCGTCCCGGATGAGCGAAACGTTGCCAATGCCCAGTCGATCCGACTTCACCCAATATCTGCTGCCGACCCGATTCATTGACAGTGACAATCCCAAGGTCGTCCACTTCGCCAAGCGCGTCACGGACGGGCACACCGCAGATGTCGACAAGGCGGTCGCTCTCTATTATGCCGTGCGGGATGGCATCCGCTACGATCCCTATCGGATCGACCTCAAGCCTGAAGCCATGCAGGCCAGTGCGGTGCTGGATCGTGGATTCGGTTTCTGCGTTCCTAAGGCGGTTCTCTTGAGCGCAGCAGCCCGGGTGGAGAATATTCCCAGCCGCCTGGGCTTCGCGGACGTGAAGAACCATCTGGCGACGGAGAAGCTGCGGCGT
>JBDHDY010000273.1:0-7172 GCA_039591275.1 Gemmatimonadota bacterium
TCCGCCGGCGGGAGCGCGAAGATCAACCATCCCTCGCCCGCGTCGACAGACCGCCAGCCGAGCACGTCCCGGAAGAAGTTCCGCACATCGTCGGCCTGCCGCGAATAGATAAGAGCGTGGACGCCGGTTATCATGGATCCCCCCGGTTTCTCCTGTGTGCCGGATATCCACCTGACGGATCGGCACGTAAGCCGCAGCGTTATATCCTGCCATGGGCAAAGATGTCCAACGCTCGTAGATCTCGCTAGGTTCGCACCTCAACGCTGTGGTTAGCAGCGTTGACGATCTTTCGCTCGCGGGCCAGTGCTCGATTTGGGGTTAGGGCGCTTGCCCGGCCGCCCGCCGGCGCAGTTCCCTCCGGTCTACCTTGCCGGTTCCTCCGAGCGGCAGCGCGTCGAGAAAGAAGATCCGCCGGGGATGGGCATACGGCGCTCCGTGAGCCAGGGTGAACTTCTTCAACTCGTCTTCCCGACACGCTCCCGGCTCGCCGCGTGATATATTCGGCTCACGGATTCTACGGTTCGCCTACTGCTGGGGCTGCTCCTCGAGCTGGCGCTCGAAATGGCTCCGCCAACTCTCAGGGAGGACCTCAACCGAGATTGCCTTCCGCAAAAGCTCCTCGTTTGTCCTCTCGGTCGTGTAGAGGCGTGTGACATCGGCGATGCGGAGCCCATCGGGGTGCTCGGCAACGCGCTCGAGATGATCGCCGGCCTGCACGTGGCCTTCCTCAACGACGCCGAAGTAAAACCCCGTCCGCTGGCTCTTCAGAAATAGCTTCACCATGTCTGCCCGACCAAAGCGAATCCCTAGTTTGAAGCAGGGCATGCGGGGTTCGGTTACAATCATTCGCGCGCTGCCGACTCGGAACTCGTCTCCGATATGAACGGACTCCTCGTCTACCCCCTCAACGGTGAGGTTCTCGCCGAAGCTGCCCCACGTGAGTTCGCTGTCTCCAAGCGCGTCGCGCCAATAGTGGTAATGCTGGGTCGGATAGACGTAGACCGCCTTGGTGGGGCCGCCGTGGACGGACAGGTCGGCCTGTCGGTCGCCGTCGAGGTTGTGGCGGCGAAGAGCTACTGGGCCGGCCACCGGGGCTTTGAGGATGCCGGTGGTAACCGTCCTGCCTTTCCAAGTGACTTCGCGGGGAAGCCCGACGTTAACCGAAACGACCATCAGCATGGGTTCACTCTCTCCGTTTGACGGCCTTTCACTGCCTACGAGCTGTCGTGGTGCCGCTTCCTCAGGAGCTCCATTTGCTCTCCGGGTGGCAGTCCGCACGCCCCGATCCAATGGGCTTCGTTCTCATCTAGGGGGTCCAACACAGCGCGTTTCCATGTCTGGCCGCAGCGGCCTTCGAACACCCCGCCAGCCTCACAAATGCAACGACCTTCCTTATGAAAACGACAGCGCTGTCGACTGAATGGGCTGGTAAGGCGGACGCTCATGAATCGTGGCCATTCTTGGCCATTAGGTGCTCCGACTGGCCCTTCACCTTGCGATACTCCGCCGCACTCAAAGACCACCACGAGTACCAGCAACCTGCTAGCAAGACCAGTAACAGCGCAGAAACAACGATGGAGAGACCGCGTGCACGAGGCCATTCTCGCAATCTCGTCCAGACGAGGACATTGAACGAGACCAGTATCATGAACGCGTTCAACACCCATCCTCTGCAAATCCTTAGCCGGCTCCTGCCATATTCCAGAAGCTCCGAGAGCCGTTCGGATTCTGTGAGGATAATGCGGCGCGCAGCATAGTACGTCTCGATGTCATTAAACCGGCGACCGCGCAGGGTCCGAGTCCACAGGACGGCAAAGAGCGCATCGGCGACGCGGTCGGAAACAATCCCCAGGACGTAGATGATCGAGAGAAGCGGGATGACGGCGGCTGGTGCGAACAGGCGGTCAATCGGCACCCAGTCGTACCCGAACATAGACAGCACAAGTAGGACCACCCAGACAAAAGCTCCAACCCCGATTACAACCAGTTCAACAAAGAGATTTGTCGTGCTCACTGGATCATACCTCCGTGCGTCCGGCTAACAGCTCCGCCCATCCGCTGCGGCGTGCTCAGCCGGCCGGAATCGTTGACTTCGGCGCGAGCAGCACTGCCGCCCCTAACGTCAGAGCCCCCACCGTTAGCAAGAGCGCGGTGGGAGGAACAAATCCTATGAACAGCAGCTGCAATGCCGCCGCGCCGAGCGGGCAGAATGCAGCGATCACCAGGACGAGGCGTCCCGGCGGTGCCGGCCGGTAGGCAACTGCGGCGACGATCAAGCCGACAATTGTCAGATCTAAGGAAAAAACGAGCCATAGAGCCGGCATGACTGGCGCCAAATCCGACGGTACCTCGGCAGCCAACTGCGCGACCGAGTCATATCCGGTACTGTGAAGTGCCGCTGTGCCGAGAAAGCCGATCGCTGCAAAGCCGGCGACGATGCGGGCAAGTTGCTGACGTCTCATCGGTGTCGTGCTCCCCGATCTGATACCGGCCGTCTAACGGCTCGGCAAAGGACTTGCGAGCGTGATCGCTCGCCAGCCGCGCTTATCAGTAAACGTCTTCGTGTCAACGCCAGTGGCTCGTATCAAAGGGTGAGGCGGCAGCTAACTGGAGTACCGGTCCGTTCACTCCAGGTAATCTCGCGCAATACGGCGGCCTCCGTAGACGCCGAGCGCCGTTCCGACGATGCTCACCAGAAATGCGGTCATGAAGCCAACCTGCGCACCCAGCCACCACCCTAAGGTGCCCCCAACGGTCGCACCGATCAGCGCCAAGAGTTTCGACATGCGTTAGTTGCTCCGCTCAGAAGCCATGGCGTGTGCGCCTCCACTTGGGCTTGTTATACAGCGCGGTCGCTCAGCTCGCGAATCCACGCACTGCCCAGGCGCGTGCGATGAGAGCGATGCGTCCATCGGGCCGTCTCGGCAGGGCTCGGTCCAGCTCGCTTGCGAGGGCTGTGCGGTGCCTCTCCTCGAGCGAGGCGACGTATGAGGGCGCAGGACCTGTGCCGCCGAGGAAAGGCTGCCAATATTCGTCGAAGCTAGAGAACTCCGTAGTGATCTCGAGCGGATCGCAGCAGACGTCACGAAGCCCAGCGTTGCGAAACAGTTCATCGAGGACTTCGGGCCGGCAGATCGGGAACCGCTTGGCTTCATCGAGCTCACGGGCTTTCGGGTCCATGCTCGAGGCAACATCCCACAAACGGCGAAGGAAATCCATGCGACCCGCATAGTCCCACACACAGGCGGAGACCGTCCCTCCGCTGACGGCTAGGCCGTGCATCTCTTCGACGGCTGATAGGGGCTCGGGGAAGAAGTTGAGGACTAGTGAGGAGGTGACGCTCCCGAAGCCGCCAGGGCGGGTTGGAAGCGAACCGGCTCCGGCAGTGACGAAAGAAGTGCGCTCATCTGAGTTGTGCTCTCGTGCGTACTGAACGAACGGCTCCGAGGGATCACACGCTATGACGGAGGCTGGATCTGCGATCTTGCAGATCGCATCGGTCAAGGCGCCGGTGCCGCAACCCACATCCAGCCAGTGAACGCCGGCAGGCAGCTGCAGCCAGGAGACGAACTTCGGTGTGAGCTTGCGGCTCCACCGCCCCATAAAATGTTCGTAAGTAGACCCAGCTGCCCAGCGGTCAGTTACGTTACTCATATTCGGACGGCCTCTTCTGCCACGGTGACGAGCCCACTCCTCTGTCCCATCCCGTTCATCAGGGGTCCAATCCGCAACGCTGGCGAGGTGTAAGATTCGAATCCGTCACGTCCGTGGCCGGGCGCCACTCAAACAAGAGCCCCGCCAAGTCGCACGCCCGGAGGATTGCCGAGTCACTCTCGACGTTGGATAGGACTACGATCGTCAGTTCCTGATCCGGATAGTGAGCCAGATGGCTGGAGAAGCCATCGATTCCGCCAGTGTGGTTGTAGACCCGGCGATCAAAGAACCGGCGCACCTGCCAGCCGTATCCGTAGTTTCCCTTGTACGGAGTGAGGCTTTCCTGCACGAGCTCGGGACGAAACAGCTTGGCAGTAAGCATTCCCCTCGACCACCGGAACACATCGCTGGCGCTGGACAAAAGGCCACCGGCGGCATAGGCGGCATGATCGTCGTGGTCGATGTTCCGCAGGCCAAGCTCGTCATCCCGCTCGTATCCACGGGCTCTGTTGGGGACGATGGCGTAGACATCGTCATATGCCATCGTCTCCAGTCCAAGAGGTTGGAACACCAGCTCTTCGAGCGCGGTCTCCCACGGCACGTCTCCCATGGCGCGCTCGAGCACGGCACCGACAAGAACGTAGTTGAAGTTGCTGTAGGAGTACTCCGCTC
Organism: Gemmatimonadota bacterium; assembly: GCA_039591275.1. Lineage (GTDB taxonomy): Bacteria > Gemmatimonadota > Gemmatimonadetes > Gemmatimonadales > GWC2-71-9 > JBDHDY01. The sequence goes on from JBDHDY010000273.1 coordinate 4,327, forward strand.
CGGGTGCAGATTCGAGTGGCTCATCAGGCGAGAGCGTAGCAAACACCCGCCGAAGCTCGTCTGCGGTCGCCTCAACGGGCACGGGTTCGAGGTCGCCGAAGTGATCGACTATGCCTGAGGAGTGGGTCAAGAGATGCCGCAGCGTGACGTGACGCCAGGTGTTTGGACACGAGGGGAGCAGGCCGCAGACTTCAACATCCAGGGAGATGAGACCGCGGTCGACCGCGGCGAGCACGGCCGAGGCTGTAATGGGCTTCGTCAACGATCCGATGCGAAGAAGGTGCTGTGGGCGCATCGGCACCCGATGCTCGGCCTCCGCAAACCCGTAGGCCTCGTGAAACACCACATCGTCGTCGCGCCCGATCAGAACAACGCCGCTCAACCCGGCATTGCGTTCCGCCTCTGTGAGATACGCCCGGACTCGAGGAAGGTTGGCCCAGATCCCAGCCGCATCGTTCTGCTGCGGCAACGCATCTGTTGCGGTGAAAAGGACTGCGAAGCCCGCCGCAGCCAGCACACGAATCACACCACCTTCCGCTCCCATCACCCTATCCGGCCCGTGCACCGTTCGGCACAGGCCTCTCCGGCACGGCTAGCACTGAAACAAGACCATCGGAATAGCCGATGTCGAAGAGCATGCCTTCAGAGGCCGTTCCTGTTTGATGCCGGCGAGGATCGTGCGGGACTGGTCGCCAAAGTCGACGACGAGCTTCATGAGCTTCTTGGATCTTGGCATGTCCTCGACGCTTATGATCGTGCCAACTCGAATATCGACCTTCTCGAGGATGTCCATCGATACCGTGGTTTTCACAGGTGCTGGCTTCATCGATGTCCTTTGAACAGCGCGGAATGTTGTCTAACGGCTGTAGACCTATGGAATCGCAAGGGCTCGTCTTGCCGTAAGCGCGCTCGATAGGCGGCGCTCAGCGCCGCACCTTAACGGTGCCCCGCCTCAGAACGTTACCGCGTAAGCTATGTGGGTCAGCGGACGGACGACACAGTCGCTCATCAGCTGCCGAAGGCGGTCCTCTGAAAAATGTTCCGATCTGAACCCCCCTTCGGTTACGATGTGCTCGTCCGTCACGTTCACCACGGCGTGGCCAAGGCGGCGGTACCACTCGCGTCGGGCCTCCACTGAGGCTTCCGAATATACTGACAGTAACCGGGTCTGTGGTCGTGGCGCGAGCCGCCGCATCTCCGCAACCACGCCGAGCTTGTCCGACATCGTGCCCCAGGTGTTTGTGAGACAGATTGCGGCGTCAAACTCGGCGTCGATGGGGATCATGGTTGCATCGCCCGTTATGAAACACAGCCGCGTCGACCCCGCATTGCTGTGGGCGTCGACAATGTAGCTGTGCTGATAGTCCACGCCGACGCCCAAGCTCACGCGATGCTTCAGCAGGGCAAGGTGCCTGCCGGTCCCGCAGCCAATTAGCTCGCTTTCGGCGTGCAGAAAGGCCCGGACCTCGCTCGGCTGTGATGCCGGATCCAACGCCCGCTTGAGGAGGCCAGCTGCATAAACGTCGTCGTTAGTCATGGTCTGGAAATTCTTGGTACCACATGCCACCTAGCGTCTCTGCGATTCTGCTGCGCGACCGAGAAGGGCCTCCTGAAGGGCCAGGAATTCGAGATCTGGCGTATCGGACATTTGCTGGACCATGTATCGCTATAGCACTCGCGGCAAGCCGACCCGACTGGCTGCGGATACGCTATCCAAACGATAGCGCCGTCGGCTGCATGGGCTTGTTAAACCGCCACCTTGACATCTGCCTCAATAGTCGATGATGCCCGCTATTCGCCATGTACCATCGACTTTGAGCATGTGAAGGAAGTCTGTCACGCGCCTCTCTCCGTCGATGACAAAGAGTATCTTCACCTGAGCAGCCGTACCCTCCCTGTCAATCTTGACTATGCTCGATTGCAGTTGCCTGAACGGCGGATTCGCTGGATCGAACCTGCGAGACCATTGGTCAAGCGTCGTCACGCTGAGCGATCCGTCGCTGCGCACGCTCATCAGCACCGCTTCCGGCAAACAGACCGTGCGTATGAGGTCGAAATCGCGCGCGCGCAAGCCCTTGATGTAGAAACCTTCAACGGCTTGCTCCAATACCGCCTCCTCTACGGCAGGCGTGGCCTCTACTTGCTGGGCGGTGATCGTCGGCACTCCCAGGGGTGTGAACAGTAGACTCAATAGCCAAGGGGACCGAACCTTCACTTGGAACATCGTGTGACTCCATGGAAATGGTTACCTCTAATGCGTTAGGCGGCCACAGTCCCTGGTTCAGGTGTCGCCGTTATCACTATGCGCCACTCCGTATTGTCATGCCACGCGTCGACTAGCACGGAAATGCCGCGCGATTGAAGACATCGGTTGGAGCTCCCGGCGGGAGGGCCTCGCGTGCCACGTAGAGGCGCCAATTACCGGCTTCGAGAAAGCCTTCAAGAAGCGCACTGCTGCCATAATCCACCGGTACCTCCCAAACGTTCGCAGCGGGTGATGACCACTCCCCAAGTTCCCATTCCTGTGGATCCTCGTCGTAATGCAGGAAGACCGTACCTGGAAGTTGCCGGATTGCGCTTAGCACCCGGATTTGGCAGGCGGTAATGTGGCGGGCGGCCACGTCGTCTACGCTTAGTTCGTAGACACTGTGATCAGCGACGACCGCTCGAGCCCCTTCGGCCTCGAGAATTGCCCTTAGCTTGCCGGGTGTCATGCGCTGTCCTCGGCCCGCAGCCTAACGGATCTGCCCACAAGCAGGGGCGTGACCTCCCACCGGCCCCTGGATCTCAACCATCTGGCTAATGCCTTCAGCTTCACAATGCGAGGTCTGTAATGACTGGGTCTT
>JBDHDY010000274.1:0-4919 GCA_039591275.1 Gemmatimonadota bacterium
ACGGATTTCCTGACCGATCGTCGCAGCACGATGACCGTCGTAGACCCGGACAACCCGGCCGACACCGTGGTGCGTGTGTATGGTGAGGACTTCCGAACCGAGGTCGACTGGAACACCGGTTTCAGCCTTCCCAACCTGTTTGGGAATTCGTGGAAACTGCAGCCGTCAATCAGTATTCAGAACAGCACCGGCGGACCGTTCATGCTGCGCAACAGATTCACAAACGGTGAGTTCGTCCGACAGGGGAAGCGCCTCTCCTTCGCCGTGAGTTCGAGCCCGACACTGTTCGGGTTTTTTCCTGGGGTGGGTCCGCTATCGCGGATCCGACACGCAATTTCTCCTCAACTCAGGTGGAACTATGCCCCCTCGGCCGACGTGCCCGAGGCTTACGCCCGCGCACAAAATCCGACGGCGGCTGAGCTCGAGCTCCGTAGCAAGACACGTCACTCCATGAGCTTTGGCGTCTCGCAAATCTTCGAGGGTAAGTTCGCTCCGCCTCCCGACGATACCACGGGCGGCCGCGACGCTCGGAAGATCAAGCTGCTGAGCTGGCAGACATCGTCCATTGAATTCGACTTCGAGCAAGCGAAAGAGCCGGGCCGCACGGGATGGCGCATGCAAACCCTGCAAAACTCCTTCACAAGCGATCTTCTGCCGGGTTTCTCGCTTCGCACCGTCCACGACCTGTGGGATGGCCCTGTCGGGCAGGACACGACCCAGTTCGATCCGTTTCTCCAAAATATCTCCGCGCGGTTCAGCATAAGGGGGGGCACGATTCAGCGGCTCTTCAATGCGCTATTCGGCGGCAAGCCCCTCGAGGCTCCTTCGGAAGAAACGCCAGCGGATACGGTAGAGGCGCAGCAGGTGTCGACGTTCCCGCGGTCACAAGGCGTTGGGTATGCCGGCGTTCAGTCCTATTCCGGCCCACCAACCGGCGCTGGTTTTCAGGCCTCGTTCAGCTACAACGATCAACGTGTGCGGACATCGGACGATGAAGATGAATCCGCTCAGCTCGGTAGGCCCAACACCAATCGGACTCTGGATGTGGCTCTTTCGTTCAGCCCCACTCAGAACTGGTCACTCTCGTGGAATACGACCTACAACTTCACTACCGAGGAGTTTGGTCAACAGGTCTTGAGATTCGACCGGGACATGCACCGCTGGCGCGCCACATTCTCCTTTGTCAAAACCCCGAACGGCAATTTTGCCTTCACGTTCTTCGTCACACTGCTCGATCAGCCCGAGATCAAGTTCAACTACGATCAGCAGACGGTGAACCGATAGAGGGATTTGTGATTTGAGATTTGCGATCGGCGATTTGAGATTGGGCTCTCCAGCAAAGGCCCTCACTCCAGGATAGACCCGCGTCCGGACGAAATGACAATCGCCAATCGCCGACCCCGAGGCCCCAAGCCCTAAGCCCTAAGCCCCTTGTCCACTAAGGAGGACATCTCGACAGGACGCTGTCTAACGTAACCGTATGTTTAGCAATCACTTACGCTGTAAGACCCCCTTGGCACGAGATCTGCCCCTTCGGTGCTTGAACCCTTTGAAGTTGAGCGAGAGATGAAACGGTCTCTTTGGATTACTTGCATCGCCGTCGTGGCAATTGCCGCGTGCTCGGATTCCACCGGACCGGACATCGCCCGGCCCGAAAACCTGACATACCGCCTTGAACCGAGCGGTGAACCGCTCCAGCCCATGGGAATCGTGTTGCTTTGGGACGCGGTCCTGGATCCGGAACTGGAGATCTACAACGTGTATTCCCGCTCCCCAGCCTCGAGCGAGTTCGATCTTCGTGGGTCCACCACATCGACCAGCTTTCACGACGAAGGTCCCATCGACATTGAGTACTTCGTGACCGCGGTCAATCTGGACGGGAGGGAGAGTGCGGAGAGCGACGTGGTGTTCGTGGACGAGTTGCTGGCGCTCGAATCGCCGGCGTGGATCGAGAGCACGAGCCTGAACGGCGCCGTCCACGTGGCGTGGTCGGACAACCCCTTCCTGAACGAGCCGGACGGGTTCCAGAATTACCGCGTCTATAGTACAGGCTTCTCCATCGACGACGGGCTGTGTGGCGCGAGCTGGACCCTCGAAGGCACCACGGTATCTCCCGAGTTTCTGGCCTCGGCACTGACGAACGGGGTCCCGCTGTGCTTTGCCGTGTCTGCTGTGAGCATCGAAGGATGGGAGGGCGTGTGGACCGATCCCCCCACGGCCGACACACCCCGGCCCGATGCGCGCAATGTGCTGGTCACGCGGATGGGTTTCAACGTGAATACGAGCGGATTCCGCTACTTCCTCGATGCCAACGCGAACGGTGTCGCCGATGCCACCGAGCTCGGTATCGTAACTCGCGGGGACGCGCTTGATATCGACTTTCGGATTGTCGACGTGGCTGGCGCCATGGTCATCGAGCCGGTCCGGCCGGGTACAGAGGTGGTGCTGTACAGCACTGACCCCAGTGCTGACCTGACTGCCATCGACGTGGCCCCGACGGCGGGCTATTCAGCCCTGGGCATCACCGCCGAACCAGGCTTCGGATACGTCTTCCAGATGTCGGGTGGCGACGGGTTCGCCCGCTTCGGGGCAATGTGGGTCACCCACGTGGGCCAGGACTTCATCATCTTCGACTGGGCCTACCAAACGGATCCCGGCAATCCGGAACTGAGGATTCACGGGGGGGTGCCCACGTTCGACGGTGGAGAACTTGTGATTCGCGGCTCGCGGTAAGTGAGGTGAGTAGGGGCGCAGCATGCTGCGCCCCTACTCACCTCACTATATTCCCGACATGCCAGACGCTGTCATACTCGGAGGCGGTCCCCTCACGGTCCGAGATGTGGTGGCGGTCGCCCGGCGGTTCGCCCCAGTCTCAATTGACAAGGAAGCTCTCAAGAAGCTTGCGCGATCCCGGAAGATCGTCGAGGACGCTGCGGCGTCGGACCAGGCGGTCTACGGGATCAACACGGGCTTTGGCAAACTGGCGTCAGTGAAGGTTGCGCCCGACCAGCTCCGACTGTTGCAGCGGAACCTCATCGTCAGCCACGCGGCCGGTTTGGGAGACCTCCTTCCCGCAGAGGTCGTCCGGGCGCTCATGCTCCTTCGCGCCAACGTTCTGCTCATGCCAACAAGTGGCGTCCGCCCGGTGGTGCCCGAGCGGCTGGTCGCCATGCTCAACGCGGGAATCCATCCGGTGGTGCCCGAACAGGGGAGCGTTGGGGCTAGCGGCGATCTTGCACCCCTTTCGCACGTCGGCCTGGGTCTGATTGGGGAGGGGGAAGTCCTCCCCCCGACCCCCCCCTCCCCCCTCCCCACTCCCTCCTCCCCGGGGGGGAGGGAGGAGGGAGGAGGGAGGAGGGCGGCGGCGGCGCTGGGTGAGGCAGGGATCGAGCCGGTGGTGTTCGAAGCGAAAGAGGGCCTCGCATTCATCAACGGAACCCAGGCACAGTCAGCGATCCTCGCTCTTCTCGTGCATGACGCTTACAGCCTCTGGCGCACGACGCACGGCGCCGCGGCCCTGTCTCTGGAGGCCCTCAAGGGAACACCCATTCCCTTCGATGAGAGATTGCACGCGGCCCGCCCTCACAGGGGACAGGGGGAATCCGCTTCGCTGATGCGGGAGCTGCTGGCGCAGAGTGAGATAAGGGAATCACATCGGGATGAGGATCCGCGAGTCCAAGACTCGTACAGTCTGCGCTGCGTTCCCCAGGTGCTCGGTGCCGTCAAGGATGCAATCGACTTCGCTTGTGGCGTGGTCGATGTGGAAATAAACGCTGCCACCGACAATCCACTGGTCTTGGGCGAAGAGATTATCTCGGGTGGCAACTTTCACGGTCAGCCCGTAGCCATGGCGCTGGATTACCTTGCCATCGCGCTGACCACGCTTGCCGGCATCTCCGAGCGGCGGATTGAGCGGTTGGTGAATCCGGATCTCTCGCCTGGGCTCCCGGCGTTTCTGGCTGCTAATCCGGGACTCGAGTCTGGTTTCATGATGGTGCAGATTGCTGCCGCCGCGCTCGTGGCGGACTGCCGGGTCCTCTCTACGCCCGCGAGCATCCAGTCGATCCCAACCGACGCCAATCAGGAAGACTACGTTCCCATGGGGATGTCAGCCGCGGTGAAGGCTCGTCGGATCCTCGCGAATGCCCAGCGAGTGGTGGCGTGCGAGCTCATGTGTGGGGCGCAGGGCCTCGAGTTCCATCGGCCACTGAAGGCTGGCAAGGGCGCCGAGCGTGTCTTTGACCAGGTGCGGGGTCTGGTGCGTCCTCTGACGGGAGATCGGCCTCTCACGGCTGACATCGAGAACATTGCGGCTCACGTGGCCCAGGAGGCTCTAGTATGAGAAGCCCTGGTATGAGCAGTGCCGGGGCCAGAGTCGTGCGGGCGCCCAGAGGCACGGAGTGCACCTGCCGTGGGTGGATCCAGGAAGCGGCTCTGCGGATGCTCATGAACAACCTCGATCCCGATGTTGCCGAGCGGCCTGACGATCTGGTGGTGTACGGCGGGACAGGACGAGCGGCGCGGAGCTGGGAAGCGTTCGACGCGATCGTCCGAGCGCTACGTCAGCTAGGGAATGACGAGACTTTGCTCATTCAATCCGGCAAGCCGGTCGGGGTCTTCACGACGCACGAGAATGCGCCGCGGGTTCTCATCGCCAATGCCAACCTGGTAGGGAGGTGGGCGGATTGGGACACCTTCCGCGAGCTTGAGCGCCAGGGCCTGACCATGTTTGGGCAGATGACTGCGGGGAGCTGGATCTATATCGGCAGTCAGGGGATCCTGCAGGGGACCTACGAGACACTCGGTGCGGTGGCTCGCTCCAACTTCGCCGGTGATCTGCGAGGCCGGCTGGTGCTCACCGGTGGCCTTGGGGGGATGGGGGGTGCCCAACCGTTGGCGGCAACCCTGAATGGCGCCGC
>JBDHDY010000275.1:0-6941 GCA_039591275.1 Gemmatimonadota bacterium
GAGTGCGTCGTCGCCGCAGCTTCTGTTGCTAGGTTGCGACAATGAGCTAGACCATGACACATGGTGCTGGAGACCGAGTGCACCCAGCCGTCGTGGGTCGGCAGGGCTCCCCTCTACGGCACTTGGTACACTTTGAGCCACCCTGGCACGCGTTTGAGGGGCGGTGACTCTCATCGTGACAGATGTCACACCGCAAACTGCTACTTTAGCCTAGACTCCCTCATACGCACGATGGGAGTTCTTTTGTTGTTTGCCCTCGGTAGTACTGTGGTACGCTCAATCTCCCCTGTGCGCAGCCCATCCGCCGATCGCGGCTTTGCGCTCCCCATGACCATCTTTCTGATCGCCTTGCTGACAATCATGCTTTCGGCTGCATTTGCACGAATATCGGCGGATCGCAGAGTAGCCGACGGCACGGAAGCAACAGTCACTGCTTTCTCGGTCGCCCAGGCCGGCCTGCAAACGTATTTCAGCGTGCAGGACAGCGAGCCTCCCAACGGCGACTCAGTACGCATCAACGTCACGGGGGGATACGCGTGGGTGATTCCCCACGTGATTCAACAACCGACCGGTCCTGCTGTACCCAAAACCTTCGTCGTCCAGTCGACCGGCTATGTAATCGCACCGAGCGAGGGATTAGATCCGCTGGCCGAGCGTACGGTGGCCCAGTTCGCCGTGTGGCAGCCCGGAAGCATCCAACAGCTAGGCGCCATGACCGCCGTAGGCTCCCCCCCCGCTGTGAACGACCATGGCGGCGCCGACCCCTTCTGGGTCTTCGGTGCAGACGATTGTGGGGAGGAGGCTGCGATTCCCGGCGTGCGAACCTTCACGAGTAGCGGGTTGTGGTCCACTAACCCCGACGACGAACCACGGAATAACCTGGTCACGGGAACCCGTGTTGAGGTCGCGGCGGAGACCGGCATCGATTGGGATGCGATCGTGAACGAGGGCGGCATTGATCCGGACTACACCGCCTGGGTTCCCAACGATACGACGTTCAAGACCTATTTCATCGATGCCGCTGAGGTGCACGCCTTTAACATCAAAGGAACGGGATTGCTGATCATTACCGGTGAATTGGACACCGGGAACTCATCATCGCACCGGTACTTTGTGTGGGATGGCGTTGTCCTGCTGGGTGGCGCTCTGGATCCGGACGCGATGGACTCCACGGTGATCAACGGCATTCTCGTCACGGGGTTGAACACCCTCACCGGCGGCTCCGCTCCCACAACGATTTTTGGTCCCAACACCGTTAGCGTGCGATACGATTCGTGTAACGTCAGCCGGGCCGTAGAACGATGGAGAGGCTTCCGCCCGCTACCTAGCGCGTGGGTTGATACCTGGGCGACATACTAGGAGTGAGAAGTGGGAAGTGAGACGCGAGAAGGCCCACCTCCCCACCCGGGCGGTGAGGGGTTGGGCCTTCTCACTTCTTACCTCTCACTTCTCACTTTCTGCCTCCTCTCACTTCTCACCCACCCTCTAGTGACAGGTGTCACTTCGCAGATTGGTCCCGCTGCCTACACTCTGTTATCTGGGCACGATGGTTGCGGATACAGGTACGCTTGCGTAGGAGACGTATGACAAGACAGTCCGTTTGGTTGGTCGTTGTAGACAATCTGGTGGCATTCTCAATCAGCCGTGAGTCCGTGCGCGGGCCGTCCCCGGAGCGCGGCTTTGCCCTCCCAATGACCATACTTGTTGTCGCAATGCTGACGGTCATGCTGTCGGCAGCGTTTACCAGAGTGTCGGCGGACCGGAGAATAGCCGACGGCACAGAAGCAACGGTCTCTGCTCTTGCAGTGGCACAGGCTGGCCTCCAAACGTATTTGAGCGTACAAGACAGTGAGCCTCCGAACGGCGACTCAGTCCGCATCAACGTCACCGGGGGATACGCATGGGTGGTTCCGCACGTCATTCAGCAACCTGCGGATCCAACCCTACCCAAGACTTTTGTCGTCCGGTCGACCGGCTATGTAATCGCCCCGACTGTGGGGCCAGATCCCTTGGCCGAGCGGACGGTGGCCCAATTCGCCGCGTGGCAGCCCGGGAACATGCGGCAACTTGGCGCTTTTACTGCTGTGGGCTCCCACCCCGGTCTGGAACCTTCAGCAGCAGCGGCCTGTGGTCGACCAACCCCGACGGCGGAGCACGGAATAACCTGGTCACTGGAACACGCAGCGACATCGCCGCGGAGACCGGCATCGATTGGGATGCAATCGTAAACGACGGGGCACTGCAACCCGACTACACCTCACTGGTCCCGAACGATACGACGTTCAAGACCTATTTCATCGATGCCGGTGAGGTAGATGCCGAGAACTTTGTGGGAACGGGACTACTCGTCATCACCGGTGAGTTGGATACTGGGAACTCATCGTCGCACGACTATTTCGTGTGGGACGGGGTTGTCCTCTTGGGCGGCGCACTGGATGCGGACGCCATGGACTCCACGGTGATCAACGGGCTTCTCATCACGGGGTTGAACACCCTCACGGGTGCAAGTGCCCCCACAACGACTTTCGACAATAACCCCGTCCACGTCCGATACAATTCATGCAATGTTCGCCGAGCCTTGAAACGGTGGCGAGGCTTCCGTCCACTGCCCGAGGCGTGGGTTGACGGCTGGGCGACGTATTAGAAGGGAGAAGGGAGAAGTAAAGAAGGGAAAAGGCCCCACCCGTCCACCCCGGGGGAAGGGTGGGGGGCCTTCTCCCCTCTCTCTTCTCCCTTCTCCCTTGTCACTCCCCAGGCACCTCTCCCATCTGGATCTCTTGCAGCTCTCTCCGCAGCACCGGGTGCGTGCGCCAGAAGTAGTACCCCATGGTGACGGCGGCGCACACACTCGCGATCCCGATTTGCCACCACGCCGACGTGCCGAGGAGCGGTTGCGCGAACAACACCAGCGCCGCAAAGACGTGGAACCCCACGAAGATCAATGCAAACACCATCGCCCACTGTGCCACGGGGTACCTCTCGCCGATGTAGACAGCCCAGGCGCACACCATTCCCAAGACCAGGAACGCCACAACGTGGGCGCCGTTGTACGCGAGCACGGGGCCCGGAGCGATCTGCAGGAGCTGTGGATCCTCCAACCCATAAAACAGGGTGCTGCCGAATAGCGCGGCCGTATGGAACGGTGAGCGTGCGGCAACGAGATTCAATACCGCGGTCACGACGACCACGGTGCCGTATCCGATGAGTCCGCTCACGAGGCCACCCAGCAAGAGCTTCCGCCGATCTGGAATCATGATCGCCCCCTGTTGTCGGAGTTGAAAGTTCTCAACTTCCATATGTTGGGGGGCACCGCCTAAGGGAGTGTGATCTTGGGATGAAGCGGACTTCAGGTTGGGGCACGGCGGCCGGCTTCCTGCGACCAGCCTCCAGCAATTCATTGCTACAGGGACGAGCAAGGTCTGCCGAGGAAGCTCACATCGTCACACCGGGTAGATTTGGCAAACAGAGCCTGAATGCTCGTTGGGAAGGGAACGATCATTCCAGAGGAACCTGTCTCCGTGAATAACTCGAGTTTCCACGAATTCCTCGAACACACGGGCGAAGTGAAGCTCAGGGTGCGTGGCGGCTCACTCACCGATGTTTTTGCTGAAGCCGGTCGCGCACTTGGCAAGCTTCAGCTTCGGGGTCGCAAGCAGATTAGCGTGGAGGCCTGGTGGGATATCCAAATCGAGGCCCGAGACCGGAATGCGCTGTTGGTCGACTGGCTCAATGAGCTGATTTATCGCGCCGAGGCAGAACTCGCAGTAGCTGTGGACTTTGATGTGATGCAAGTGAGCGAGACCTCCCTCGCGGCCCGCGTCGGCGCAGTACCAGTGGAAGAGTCGCCTGGTCTCGTCAAGGCCGCCACATTTCACGAACTGCGGATTGAGCCCGTGGCCGACGGCCTCGAGGCCGTCGTGGTGTTGGACGTATGACTGAAACCGCCGCTTGGGAAAAGGCAATCAGGCAGGGTCCGTTCCTGTACGAGATCCCTGCCTCGGCCCGCGATGATATGCGAGTCGCCGCTCGCGTCTATGCTGACGACGACCTGTGGAGCCAGATCTCGCAGGACCGCTCCCTCGAACAACTCGTCAACGTGGCGACGTTACCGGGCGTAACTGGGGCCGTGTACGCGATGCCCGACGTGCACTTGGGCTACGGTTTCCCAGTGGGTGGTGTGGCCGCCACGACCGCGGAGGACGGAATCATCTCCCCGGGGGGTGTTGGGTACGACATCAACTGTGGTGTCAGACTTCTGGCTTCGGACCTCCGGGCAGAAGAGATCCGACCAAGGCTCGAAGAGACCGTTCACGATCTGAGCCGCTCGATCCCCGCGGGGGTGGGACGCTCAGGAGGCGGAGGCCCGGTCGACAAGGGCGGTCGCTTCACGCTCGAGGGCAGAGAGCTAGATCGCGTTCTCGCAGAAGGGTGCCGCTATCTCGTGGAACGGGATATGGCGCTTCCCGAAGATCTTTCGGTGATCGAGGCTGAGGGAAATCTCGCTGCGGCGGACTCGGGCGCCCTCTCGCCGCGTGCTAAACAACGGGGGCGGGATCAACTGGGGACCATCGGGTCCGGGAACCACTTCGTCGAGGTGCAGGTGGTGGAGCGAGTGTTCCATGAGGCTGCGGCCCAGGCGTTGGGTCTCACCGAGGGGCAGGTCACCATTCTCATTCATACTGGCTCGCGTGGCCTGGGCCACCAGGTATGCACCGATTACGTAAAGCGCATGGACGAGGTCATGGCGCGCTATGAGATCGTGTTGCCAGATCGCGAGCTCGCGTGTGCTCCGTTCCGGTCAAAGGAAGGTCAGCAATATTTCGGCGCCATGTGTGCCGCCGCGAACTTTGCGTTCTCTAATCGACAGGTCGTGACGTACCGCGCACGAGCAGTGTTTGCCCGCCGGTTCGGCGACGCCGGACACCTGCGCATCGTGTACGACGTAGCGCACAACATGGCGAAGCTCGAGGAGTACGGTGGAAAAGAAGTCTGCGTACACCGTAAAGGCGCCACGAGGGCTTTCGGCCCGGGCAACCCGGAGACGCCGGAGCGCTATCGAGCCGTCGGCCAACCTGTGTTCATTCCCGGAAGCATGGGTACCGCGTCATATGTTCTCGTGGGTCGTGATGCAGCGGAGGAGTTGAGCTTCGGAAGCACGTGTCATGGTGCTGGTCGCGCGATGAGCCGAAGGGCTGCCAAGCGAGCGCAGACCGGTCAGGAAGTCCGCCGCAAACTAGAGGCGCAGGACATCGTCGTGCGCTGTGGGCGAGCGAGTGAGCTGGCCGAAGAGGCACCCATGGCCTACAAGGACGTGGACCGAGTCGTGGACGTCGTGCACGAGGCTGGACTCGCTATGAAGGTGGCGAGACTTAAGCCGTTAGGCGTGGTGAAGGGATAACTGGGGCTTGGTGCTTGGGTGTTAGGGCTTGGTGGTGAGGGCGTAGGGGTTGATTGCGCCGGTCCGTCACGGGGATCAGTCGGCGGGCTAAGACAGTCTGCGAGCGTTACGGTGCGCCGCCGTCAGTACTGCTGGTACTCCTCCACTTCGCGTCTCAGATCCCCAACCTTTTCCGAGAGCTTGTCGAGCTTCCCGACGCGCTTTGAGAGTTGCGCCACGTGTTCCGCAAGCTCGGCGAGGCGGGCCTCCAGGTCTTTCACGCGCCGGTGAAGCTCTTGGTCCGGTGCCACTCGTTCGGGTCCGGTCATGAGTCCTCCTGGTTGGTCGCTTGCGCTGAGACCTAAGTGGCAATGTAGGACAATTGGCTTGGTCTTGAAAGGATCTGCTGCGGGTTTGCGAGCGTTGCGCCAAAAGGCACCCGCCAGTTAAGCTTTTCGTCTACCCCCGTTGGGGGACCGTCTATCGGGGTGGTTAGCTCAGTTGGTTAGAGCGCCGGTCTCACATACCGGAGGTCACTGGTTCGAATCCAGTACCGCCCATTCACTCAAGCAAGAGCCCCGCACTTCCTTACGTTGGTGTGGGGCTTCTTGGTGAAAGAAATGGCCGGAGTGCGGTGCCAATAGCAGGGACGAATGGCAGCCCGCGCCCACGCCGAGTTACGTAAGCTTTTGACCGCTTGTGCCGGTAACCTGTAATCCGAGCACTTCCTTGTGCTGCCCGACTCTGTTTTCAATGACCTCCGAGCGGTACCGGATCTCTCCCAAGTGTGAATAAACCCGCTGGACCATCGATGTGCTCCCGTACCCGAGCTCGCGAGAGTCGGTATGGATGCTCACCGGGGCAGCGTGATCGAGCGTATGAGGAGAGCCTCACAGTACGTGTGGCCAAAGAATCTGGATTTGGATCCTCAGTGGGTTTCCGTCCGGCAGGTTGTCCGACGCCGTCCAAGCCGGGCGGCTTCCGAGGAGCCACTGCTGAAGCCGGACCTCAGCGCTGAAGCTACGCGCCGCAGAATCCTCCTCATCGCTATTACAGAATTACAGAGGACTAGCGGCGGCGTGCGCCGGCCGTTTCCATCTCCCAAATAGCTGTACGGACCGGTCCCACCGGCCTCCCCGCCCCTCGCGTAGCCAGCGGGCCCCATACCAGCGATCCTGGTGGTGGTGAGGGGGCCCTAATGCGGCTCGCATCACAGTCCTGCCCCATCCTTTCTGCCAGATTCGCTGGTACGAGATGAAACCGAATTCGGCTGAAGCGCATGCGCGCGCTGACCTTGGTGAACCTTCACCAGAGCACCCGTCTGTGAACGGCTGGAGCCGCTGTCCCGCCTGCGGCACGAAGGTCAAATCGAGCGATACCTCTTGTCCGACCTGCGAGGCCGCCCTCTCGGCCGCGGCGACCCAGCCCGGCGACGACTCCCCGGGGACCGCGAGCCTCTTCAAAAAGGACAAGATCGCTGCGGAGCTAAAGGACGCCCTCGCTCCGGGGATCCAGGTGCTGCGCAGGTTCGGTGCTGGGGCCATGAGCACCTTGTACCTGGGCC
>JBDHDY010000276.1:0-4872 GCA_039591275.1 Gemmatimonadota bacterium
ATGGAGGAGACGGTTGAGTACGCTCGTCAACTTGCGAGGTTGCTCGGCGAAGAATTGGGCCTGACCATCTACTGCTACGAACATGCCGCATTCGTGGAGGGGAGGCGGAACCTCGCGGTAGTCCGAGCCGGTGAGTACGAGGGATTAAAGGAGAAGCTCATACGCCCGGGGTGGAAGCCGGATTTCGGGCCGGCCGAATTCAACTCGCGCTCCGGTGCCACTGCCGTGGGCGCGCGTGATTTCCTCGTGGCTTACAACGTGAACCTGAACACGACTTCGACGCGTCGCGCCAACGCCATAGCCTTCGACGTCCGTGAAAAGGGTCGTATCAAGCGAAAGGGCAACTCGCTGACGGGTGACATTGTAAGGGACAAACAGGGTGAACCCGTGTGGGTACCTGGCACGCTCAAGAGTGTGAAGGGGATCGGGTGGTTCATCGAGGAATACGGTATTGCACAGATCTCCATGAACCTTACGAACATCGGGGTGACCCCCGTTCACGTAGCTTTCGACGAAGTGTGCAGTAAGGCAGAAGCGCGCGGCGTCCGCGTTACGGGGTCAGAGCTCGTGGGTTTGATCCCCCTTCGGGCCATGCTCGATGCGGGGAAGTATTTCCTCCAAAAGCAACAGCGCTCCATCGGCATCTCAGACAGCGAGATCATCAAGATCGCCGTCAAGTCACTTGGTTTGGATGATCTCTATCCGTTCAAACCCGAGGAGAAGATCATCGAGTACGCCATCGCTGACCGATTCGGCAAACGGCTGGTGGACGAGCCTGTCGTGAAGTTCGTAGAAGCGACGGCGTCTGAGTCACCGGCGCCGGGCGGCGGCTCGGTGTCCGCAGCCGTGGGCGCCCTCGGGGCTGCCTTGGGTACGATGGTAGCCAATCTCTCTTCCCACAAACGTGGCTGGGATGATCGTTGGCAGGAGTACTCAGATTGGGCGGAGAAGGGTAAGCGGTATCACGACGAATTGCTGCGGTTGGTGGACGCGGATACCGTGGCGTTCAACCAGGTGCTGGAAGCTTTTGGGTTGCCCAAGGAAACTGATGCGGAGAAAGCGGAGCGGGGAACCGCCATCCAGGCAGCGACGAAGCTTGCCATCGAAGTGCCGATGCAGATCATGGAGCAAGCCCTGGGGTCCATGGACGTAATCAAGGCCATGGCTTCGAGCGGCATGCCGACGTCCGTATCGGACGCAGGTGTTGGGGCGCTGTGCGCCCGGGCCGCCGTTCGCGGGGCGTTTCTGAACGTGAAGATCAACTCGGCCGATCTCGAGGATAAGGAGTACGTCGAGAGGGTCATCGCCAAAGGTCGCGAGATCGAAGCGGAAGCGAGCTCGTTGGAAGAGGAAATCCTGGGGATTGTGGAACGTCAGATGGGAGAAAGTGAGAAGTAAGAAGTGAGAAGGCCCAACCCCGCCCCCCGGGGTGGGGTGGCGGGGCCTTCTCCCTTCTCCCTTCTCCCTAGTTACTCCCAGGGTCGCCTTCCGCGAAAGGGAGGCCCCCCCGGCCCCATCCACCGGTCGGAACCGCGCCATCCGCGGCCGGGACCGTACCCACGTCCGGGACCCGCCGGACCCCAACCCCGGTAGCCGCGACCCTCGCCGCCACCTGGCCGGCCCCCGTGGCGGCCCATCCGGAAAGCTCGCCGGCGGGCAGTGGCGAGCTGTTCTCCCTGCTCTTCGGTGAGGATTCCGGAGAAGCGCTCCTGTCGCGCCTCCGCACCAGACCGAGCTTCTTCGTGCCGCGCCGCGGCTTCCTCCCGGAACTCGTCCCGCGTCAGGTCCCCAGCCCGAAATCGGGACTGGGCATCGATGCGATTGTCCATGGCGGCCTGGCGGTCCGCCACGGCCTCCTGCCGGAGAGCCTGAAGCTGGGCCACCTGATCATCCGTTAACTGGAGCGTGTCTCTTAGGCGCAGGGCCTGCTCTACCGAACCGTCTGCGCCGCGGCCCCGGGCTTCCCATCGCTGAGCCTGAAGCGGCTCGGCGGAAGTGGCTGCCGCCAGGGCAATCGATAGCAGCGCACCGTGCTTCAACCAGGTCATCCTACTCACCTCGCTTGGCAACTGTTGAGGTCGTTCCGGTCCGAGGCGATAACCGCATCTGGGGCCGTACGACTCCCAGGGCAGTCAGGGCGGCCCCCAGTCGAGGTTGCTCGCGCAACTGTCCCAACGTGAGACGCCGGCTCGGAGGGAATGTTAAGTCTGAGTGCCCCCGCCGCGGTGGCGGGCCACCAGGTGGCACGCTACTTTCGCGGCTCGGCACACTTCCTCTGGAGTCAAGAAATGCGAACCAGTCGAAGACAATTCTTCCAAATGTCTGCCGGCCTCGGTGGGGGACTTGGCCTGGGAATGCTCGTCTCCCAGGGCGAAAGCAGCTTACCGGATATCCCCAAGGCAAGAGACCCCTTGCAGATTTTGGTGCTCGGTGGGACTCGTTTTCTCGGCGTCCACCAGGTGACATATGCCCTGGCTCGCGGGCACACCGTATCGCTCTTCAATCGTGGCCGCACAAATCCCCACCTGTTTCCGGAGGTGGAGAAACTCCGCGGGGATCGCAACGACGACCTGACCGCACTCGAGGGTCGGGAGTGGGATGTGGTCATCGACAACTCGGCGTCCATTCCTCGCTGGGTGCGGCAATCGGCGCAGCTCCTCAGGCATTCGGCACAGCAGTACATCTACGTATCCTCGCTCTCCGTGTACTCCGACAACTCCGTTATCGGCACCGACGAGACCGGTCAGGTGGGAACGCTCGACGATCCCACGGTCGAGGAAATCACCGGCGACACATACGGGCCCCTCAAGGTGCTTTGCGAACAGGAAGCTCAACGCGCCTTCCCCGACACCGCTACGGTCATTCGGCCGGGGTTGATCGTGGGCCCCATGGATGTGAGCGATCGGTTCAGCTACTGGCCCGTGAGGATAGACCGAGGTGGTGAAGTAATGGCACCCGGTGACCCAACAGATCACGTGCAGTTCATCGATGTGCGAGATCTGGCTGCGTGGATGGTCAGGATGGCGGAAGACCGCCACACGGGACTGTACAACGCGACCGGTCCAGAGGCTCCGATGTCGATGGCCGAGATGCTTTACGGCATCCGCGCTGCAACCACCGCCAATGTCTCCTTCACCTGGGTGGACGCCGATTTTCTAGCGGAGCACGACGTCCAACCTTGGCGACACATGCCGGTGTGGTTCCCGCCGCGTGACGGAATGGAGGGATTCAGCCGGTTCAAAAGCGAGCGGGCCATCGACAAGGGGCTCACATTTCGGCCGCTCGCCGAAACGGCCAGGGATACCATCATCTGGTTCAAGACGCTCCCGGCCGAGCGGAAGTCGGAGATGCGTGCGGGACTGCCCGCGGAACGCGAGGCCGAAGTCCTGGCTGCGTGGCACGCGAGGCAAGTTGGAAGTGAGAAGTAAGAAGTGAGAAGGTCTTGGAAGTGATAGGAGCCAACTCGTTCAAAGAGTCCAGATTCCTTCCACTTCTCCCTTCTCCCTTCTCCCTTCTCACTAGAAAGGAGTAACACATGCCCACATCTCGTAGAGACTTCCTCCGCTACACGGCTGCCGCCGGGGCCGTGGGCCTTGGCCTCCGGCATCCGCAGGCGGGCACTACGACCGTCCACCAGGGCGGTGCGTCACTTCGCATCCTCGTGCTCGGTGGGACCGGATTCATCGGGCCGCATATGGTGCGTCGTGCGTTGAGTCGCGGTCACACGCTGACACTGTTCAACCGGGGCCGCACCAACGTCCATCTATTTCCTGAGGTCGAGAAACTGATCGGTGATCGAGAGGGAGACCTGGAAGCCTTGAAGGGTCGTACCTGGGATGTGGTCATCGACAACTCGGCGATCAACCCGAAATGGGTACGGGACTCCGCACAACTGTTACAGGATTCGGTGGACCGCTACTTCTTCACTTCCACGCGCTCCGTGTACGCCGATTTTTCCATGATCGGTATGGATGAAACGAGTCCCTTGCACGAGGTAGACTCGTCGGTTATCGAAGAGGGTACGCGAGTCCCCTACGGACCGAGCAAGGTGCTGTGCGAACGAGAGGTGCAGAAAGCATTCCCCAATCGCACGCTGATCGTGCGTCCGGGTATCATCGTTGGCCCGGGCGACCGGTCTGATCGCTTCACGTACTGGCCGGCGCGCATCGACCGGGGCGGCGAGGTACTCGCTCCGGGTGATCCCACCGACCCGGTGATGTTCATCGATGTGCGCGATCTGGCGGACTGGTACATCCACATGGTGGAGCAGGGAACGCTGGGAGTGTACAACGCGCTGGGCCCTGAGGCCCCGCTCTCGTTTGCCGAGATGCTCTACGGCATCAGGGCGGTCACCTCCGCGTATGTCTCCTTCACCTGGGTGGAAGCCGATTTCCTGTTGGAGCGAGAGGTAAGGCAGTATGCCGACGTGCCGCTATGGTACGCGCCGCGGGGGAATCGCGTAGGGTTCCAGCGTTTCAACTTGAGCAGGCCGCTTGGCGTAGGTTTGAAGTACCGTCCGCTCGCCGTCACGGCGCTCGACACCCTCGAATGGCACAAGACTCGCCCCGAAGAGCGGCGGACGCAGCTGCGGGTGGGTCTTTCGGCAGAACGTGAGGCCGAGTTGTTGGAGGAATGGCATGCTAAATAGTGGGAAGTGAGAAGGGTTGAAGGGAGAAGTGTGTAGCGGCTGCCATCTCGATGTTGGCGGCGCGCCAACATTTCAGCGGTGGAGTGCGAATAGCTGTTGGTGGGCTATCCTGAAGCTCCAGCAAGCATGCCGGCGGGTCCCAGAGCGCGCGTTGGTGCGCGGTCCCACCTGGGATGCCCGCCTAGTATGCGCACCACAACGCGCGAAGGGACTTGCCGCCATGC
>JBDHDY010000277.1:0-4857 GCA_039591275.1 Gemmatimonadota bacterium
ACGCCCAATGAAAGGGGCCACGATGGCCGGCAGGGACATTGAGAACCTGTTGAGAGAAGAGCGGACCTTTCCACCTCCGAAGGAGTTCTCTTCGAGGGCCCGGTGCAAGGACCTAAATGAGTACCGCGCTCTATACCAGGAGTCGGTGAATTCTCCGCAGACCTTCTGGGCCCGTGTGGCCAAAGAGCTACACTGGTTCAAGGACTGGGAGACGGTGCTTGAATGGGATCCCCCACATTCGAAGTGGTTCGTCGGGGGAAAGACCAACATCAGCTACAACTGTCTCGACCGACATCTCGACGGCCCGCGGGCGGATAAGCTGGCCTTCATCTGGGAGGGCGAACCAGGAGACACGAGGACCTTCACGTATCGGGAGTTGCACCTCGAGGTCTGCAAGTTCGCCAACGTACTTCTGGAACTCGGCATCGAGACGGGTGATAGGGTGTGCATCTACATGCCCATGGTACCAGAACTCCCCATCGCGATGCTGGCCTGTGCCCGTATCGGCGCGCCTCACAGTGTCGTGTTCGGCGGCTTCAGTGCCAATGCGCTGGTCGATCGGATTACGGATGGGCAAGCCAAGGCCGTGATCACCGCCGACGGTGGCTGGAGAAGAGGCAGCGTGGTGCCTCTCAAGGCGGCAGTCGATGAAGCGCTCGAGCGTTGCCCATCGGTTCAAAAGGTCGTCGTGCTCAACCGTACAGACACCGCCGTGACCATGGCGCCCAACCGAGATCACTGGTGGCACCACCTCATGGCCGACGCGCCCCCTGACTGCCCAGCCAGACCGCTCGATAGCGAGCACATCCTATACATTCTTTATACCTCAGGGACGACCGGCAAGCCAAAGGGTATCGTGCACACCACCGGGGGTTACATGGTAGGCACATATCTCACGAGCCAATTCGTGTTCGACCTGCGGGACGACGACATCTACTGGTGCACGGCCGATATCGGATGGGTCACCGGTCACAGCTACATCGTGTATGGCATCCTGGCCAACGGCGCGACCAGCGTGATGTACGAAGGTGCACCCAACCACCCCGGTCCCGATCGATTGTGGGAGCTGGTGGAGCGGTACAAGGTCACGGTGTTCTACACGGCTCCGACTGCCATTCGCGCATTCATTAAGTGGGGCGACGAACATCCAGCCAAACACGATCTCTCCTCCCTCCGCTTGCTCGGCACGGTGGGTGAGCCCATCAACCCGGAAGCGTGGATGTGGTATCACAAGACTATCGGCCAAGAGCGGTGCCCCATCGTGGACACGTGGTGGCAGACAGAAACGGGGGCCATCCTGATCACGCCGCTTCCCGGTGCCACGCCGACCAAACCAGGAAGTGCCACTTTGCCGTTCTTCGGCATCGTGCCCGATGTGGTGAACAAGGACGGATACAGCGTCGTGCCGCCGGACGGCGGGCTCTTGGTGATCCGCCGCCCGTGGCCGTCGATGCTCAGGACATTGTATGGGGACGACGAACGTTACCGGCAGCAGTACTGGTCTGACATATCGGGCTGCTATTTCACGGGTGACGGGGCGCACCGGGATAAGGACGGGTATTTCTGGATCCTCGGTCGGGTAGATGACGTGCTCAACGTCTCGGGGCATCGTATGGGCACTGCAGAGATCGAGAGCGCTCTGGTGAGCCACCAACTGGTGGCGGAGGCCGCGGTGGTCGGATTTCCACACGACGTCAAGGGAGAGGGCGTTGCTGCGTTCGTCACGCTTCGGGGAGATGTTGGTCTGGACGCCGAGCTCAAGAAGAAGTTGGCCGATCACGTGGTAACAGAAATCGGTGCCATCGCCCGGCCCGACCAGGTACGCGTTGCCGACGCGCTACCCAAAACGCGCTCCGGAAAGATTATGAGGCGACTCCTCCGCGACATCGCCGCCGGCCGTGCAGAGGTCGGAGACACAACGACACTCGAGGATTACAGCGTGTTGGCGAAGCTCCGCGAAGAAGAGGAGTCGTAGAAATCGTCGAAATCTTGGAGCGGTTGGCATCCTCGCGGCTCACGCCGCTCCAGTTGCAGCACGATGTTCACTCAAGAGACTGGAGGGAGATATGGCCCGGAGATTGTCACGAGCATGTCTGACGGCCGCTATGACGGTCGCCAGCGTGGCGGCGGTTTGCTCAACGCCCGCCGAAGCCCAGATGGACATGTCGTGTCTGCATCGCGGAACGCTGTCCGAGGCGGCCCAGCGACCCAGCCCGCTCGACTCGGTCATGTTCACGCTGGACGGGCACGACATCAAGATCTGTTACGGCCGGCCCTCCGCCCGCGGCCGCACCATGATCGGCGGCGATGCCGTACCCTTCGGAGAAATCTGGCGCACCGGAGCGAACGAGGTGACGCTCCTCCGCGCCTCCGTTGACGTGACGATAGCCGGAGTAGATGTTCCCGCCGGCACCTATTCCATATATACGGTGCCCGGCGAGAGCGAGTGGGAAGTCATCGTCAACGCCTCATACAGTCAGTGGGGTCACACGAGGACGTATACGGACGAAGTTCGGGCTCAGGAGATCGGTCGCGGGCGGGTCCCGAGCGAACAGACAGAAACCCACGTCGAGACCTTCACGATTCGCGCTGAGTCGGGCACTGACTCTAACGTGGTATTCGAGTGGGAACGGACGAGGGTGCGGGTTCCGATTTCGGTGGCTGGCAGCGGCTAGCAAGAGCGGACGTGCGGGATGCGCTGGCTCGAGGGCTTTCGTCCCCAGCGCTCGACGGGTCCGAACAACGCACCGACGCCTGCATTGGGAGCGCGCGAAGTCCTCTTAGCGTGTCACGCGCTATTCCATTGTCTTACAACATGTTAGGGGATCCAGGCTTCCCGCTGTCTTGAAGCTGCATGGCAACCGCGCTACGATACGAGCCACACCAGCGCCCGTAGCTCAATTGGATAGAGCGTCGGACTTCGGATCCGAAGGCTGGGGGTTCGAGTCCCTCCGGGCGTGTTGAATCCCTCCGCTAGTTGACCAGCACAAAGGGGCGACAGGTGTCGCCCCTTTTGTTTTCAGATCGTTGCCTGGCTCCAGTTCCTGTCGAGCCGTGCTCGACGAACGATCGTCAGCACCTTTCATTTTGTTGTTACAACCCTCTGGCTCATTACCACACCTTCCGCAACCTGAAGTCAATTCTGTAGGTTTCGTCAACAACACAAGCAATCAAAACAGACCAGTCACCCATGCCCCGACCGGCCTATCTCTCTCTGAGCCGCCGAGAGCTGCAGGATCGCGCGCGGCGCGGCGTCGACACGCTAGCGGATTGCCGCGCTTGCCCGCGCGATTGTGGCGTCAACCGCCTCGAAGACAAGTGGGCCGCGTGCAAGACAGGCCGCCATGCCGTCGTGAGCAGTTACTTCCAGCACTTCGGTGAAGAGGACGTGCTGCGAGGTTGGAACGGGTCGGGCACGATCTTCTTTTCCCACTGCAACCTTCGCTGTGTTTTCTGTCAGAACTATGACATCAGCCAGGCTGTTAAGCCTGGACACGCCCTGCGCGGCTCACCCCCCGAAGAAATTGCCCGTATGATGATCGAGCTGCAGCAGCGCGGCTGCCACAACATAAACTTCGTGACGCCCGAGCACGTGGTACCCCAGGTGATCGAGGCGTTGGTGGAGGCGATAGAACTCGGACTTCATCTGCCAATCGTGTACAATACGAGCGCCTACGATTCCATGGAGAGTCTCGAGCTCATGGACGGGATCGTCGACATCTACATGCCGGACTTCAAATACTGGTCGGCGGAGAAAAGTAAGACCTACCTAAAGGCCGAGGATTATCCCGACGCCGCTCGCAAAGTCGTCAGGGAGATGCACCGACAGGTGGGGCCGCTCGTCATGGACGCTGACGGCGTGGCCAAGCGCGGAGTGCTCATTCGCCATCTGGTAATGCCCGGCAGTCTGGACGAAACACGAGCGATCCTCGAGTGGATCGCCAACGAGTTAAGCTCAGACTCCTACGTGAACCTGATGGACCAGTATCATCCAGCTGGAAAGGTGACAGGGGATCGGTTTGCCGAGATCAACCGACGACTTACGTCGGCGGAGTTTCGGGAGGCCGAGGAGATTGCGAAGCGGCTTGGCTTGAGACTCGATGAGCGGCGAGGTCACCAGCTGTTCGTGCGGATCTGACGGTCGTCTAGCCCACTCTCGTGCTACCCGTCTACGGGTGGTGACGTTACTCCTTTTTGTCTTGGAGCTTTCCTTCAAGTTCCGGTAGTAGCCGTCGCCTGTTTTCGGCGTCTCTGCGCATTTCTCCGCCACGACGCTTTGCGCTCTTTCTCCGATCCTCCTTGCGACGCTCCACTCCATCCCATAACCACACACTGGGATCGAATCCCTGAAAACCGGGCCGGTCACACGCCCTTCGGTCCCACGTGCGGCGTTCACCAGCCCAGCGCCGGTCGTACCCAGAGCGCCGACCAAGACCGTTTCTTCGGTTCTCGGAATCCGAACGCCGCTTCTTCTCCTTTTTCCCCATCGTGGCCTCTCCCCCGGTGCCGTGAAGGGCCCAGCGACCGCCACTAAGCTGGGCATTTCCAATATCTGACGCAAGACAATGAGCAGCAGGCGTGGGGAGGAGGGAGGTGGGAGGAGGGAGGAAGGAGGAGGGAGGCGAAAAGGCAGATGGCTCAGACCGATGGCAACAAGCGGTCCGCCTGACCGCCGGTCCGCCTGACCGCCCGGGTGGAACGGGTGCGGTGGGGGGCATCACCTGGGAAACTCCCTCTGCTCCCCAACCGTAGTGAGCACATGGCCGTCAGGCGCCGGAAGCGTGATCCACGCTACACCCGCACCATCGGCACGAAAGCCGCATGTGGGTCGTCGTTACGTGGTGAACGGGAAGGTGC
>JBDHDY010000278.1:0-4839 GCA_039591275.1 Gemmatimonadota bacterium
CTCGAGGCATTCAATACGGACGGTCTGCGAACGCTCGTCACGACGATGAGCGTACCCTTCATGAAGGAAAAGACGCTTCGCTATCCCGGGCACGTTGGCAAGGTGGAAATACTCAGGGACTCAGGGTTCTTCGAGACCGAGCCCATGAG
This sequence comes from Gemmatimonadota bacterium, assembly GCA_039591275.1. GTDB lineage: Bacteria > Gemmatimonadota > Gemmatimonadetes > Gemmatimonadales > GWC2-71-9 > JBDHDY01. Next base: position 150 of record JBDHDY010000278.1, read on the forward strand.
GGTGGGGGACGCCATGGTGCCGCCGCGGGCCCTCACTTCGCAGTTGCTCTTTGCCCAATGGGAGCTCACCGCCGAGGACCGGGATCTGACAGTCATGCGAGTCGACGTGGAAGGGGTCGAAAATGGAAATAAAGAACCCGTTCGGTATCGGTACGAGTTGCTCGACCGGTATGATGAACCCACGAAAACATCATCCATGGCCCGCACGACGGGATATGCCTGCACGGCGGTGACCAGACTCATCGGAGCGGGAGCGTACGAGCACCACGGCATCTCACCTCCGGAGTTTATCGGGCGCGAGTCAAAATGCTTCGAGGCGGTGATGACCGATCTGGCTGCCAGGGGCGTCGTTTTCGACAAAACGACCTCTGTGGTAAGCGACCACGGTGGGTGAGGAACAACCGGAGGCCAAATGGCATCAGCCACCATCAGCACTACCTGTCCGCTGGACTGCCCCGACACCTGCTCGCTCAATGTCACGGTGGAAGAGGGGAAGGTCGGCAAGATCACCGGTTCGACTGACGATCCAGTAACGGCGGGTTTCATTTGCAGCAAAGTTTCCCGATTCGGCCGACGGTTGTCGCATGTGGATCGTGTGCTTTATCCAAAGCGGAGAGTTGGTGCGAAGGGTGCGATGCAATTCGAGCGCATCTCGTGGGAAGCGGCAATCGCGGAGATCACCGATCGCTTTCGGGATATCTCGAGCGAGTGGGGTGGCGAAGCGATTCTTCCATACCACTACGGTGGCTCAAACGGCGTCCTCACAGATGGATTCATGGATTCTCTGTACTTTGCACGGCTCGGTGCGTCGCGTTTGGTGAAGACCGTGTGTGCCGCACCGACGACCGCCGTGGCCTTGGGAATGTACGGGAAGATGCCGGGAGTGGCCTTCGAGGACTATCCCCACGCAAAGTGTATCGTAGTGTGGGGTGCCAATCCGAAAGCGTCATCGATCCATTTTGTGCCTTTCCTGAAGAAGGCAAAGGCCAAGGGCGCGTTCATCGCGGTGGTGGACCCCCGCCTCAACTTTTCCCGCCGCGAGATCGATCTCCATCTTCCAGTCCTCCCCGGCGCCGATCTACCCCTTGCGCTCGGATTGATTCGCTGGTGGAAACGTAACGGCGCTCTGGACCGACAATTTCTCGATGCGCACGCGCACGGTCTCGAGGTGCTCCTGCAGCGGGCCGAGGAGTGGACGCTGGAGCGAACCGAAAGCGCCACGGGTGTGCCGGCATCGGACATCGAGGCGCTCGCGTCACGTATTGCCGATGCTGACCCAGCGGTGGTTCGATGTGGGTGGGGCCTCGAGAGAAACCGCAACGGTGGGCAAGCCGTCGCTGCAGTTTTGGCAATACCGGCGCTGCTCGGCAAGTTCGGTGTGAGGGGGGGCGGTTACACCATGAGTAACAGCGGGGCCACCAGCTCGGACGTCGCGCGAATACTGGGGAACGCATCCTGGTCCACCCGGGAAATAAATATGAGCCAGCTGGGCGAGGTGCTCACGGGGCCACTTGCGCCACCAATCAAGGGCTTGTTCGTGTACAACTGCAACCCGGCGGCGACAGTTCCGCATCAGAGGTCCGTGCTCGCAGGACTTGCCAGAGAGGATCTCTTTACAGTCGTGTTTGAGCAAGTGATGACGGACACGGCCGCCTATGCTGACGTAGTGCTGCCTGCCACCACCTTCCTCGAACATCATGACGTCCGAGTTTCATACGGTAACTTCGTGGTTGGAGGTGTGAGGCCGGCGATTGCCCCAAACGGAGAGGCTCGCCCGAATGCGACCGTGTTTGCGGAACTCGGTAAGGCAATGGGATTTGTGGACGACGCGTTTCACTGGGAGGTCGAGACACATGTGGATAGGGTCGCCGAAGCATTGCACTTGGGGAGTGCCCCGGTCGCCGCTACGACTCTCAGAGAGGGCGGGGGACAGCGCTTCGATTTTCCCGGAGAAGCGCCGATCCAATTCCAGACCGTCCATCCGCGCACGGCGGACGGAAAGATCGACCTTTCGCCGCCGCAACTCGGCGATCGCCCGTATCACTTCGAACCGGTGGTGAGCGAAGAGCATCCGCTCGCATTGATCACACCGGGAAACTCCAAGATGATCAGTAGCACGTTCGGCGAGTTCAACTATCCGGAATTACAGATAACGATCCACCCAGATGATGCCGCGAGGCGCCGCATAGCTGAAGGAAGCCGCGTACGCGTGCACAATGAGCTTGGTGAGGTCGTATGCAAGGCGCGAGTCAGCACAGCCGTTCGGCCCGGGGTCGTTTCCATGCCGAAGGGTGCGTGGCGAAAATCTTCACAGAATGGATTCACTTCGACTGCCCTTTGCCCCGCCCATGTCAACGTGGTCGGCGGGGGAGCGTGCTACAACGACGCGCGGGTTGAAGTCGAACTTGCGGTGTGAACGCAGTGCTCGACGAGCACAGATCTCCCGCCTCAGCTGCTGAGGCAGCACTGCTCTATCAGCAGCGGTGTAGTAAGCTGGACATCGAACGATCCCGGCTCAGTAAACGATCCAGCCTGACGGCCAATATCAGATTTGTCGTTTTTCTCACCGCAGCCTCAGCGGCGCTCGCAGCTTTCTTCGCGCGGGTTGACGTTTCGCGGTGGAGCACAGTATTACTCGTCGCCGCTGTACTCTTGGTTGGGCTGTTCCTCGTCTTGGTAGGTGTCCATCGAGGGATTACACGACAGCTCGAACACGTCACCACGCTTTGGGCGGTGAATGACGAAGCGGCGAAGCGCGTGAATCGACGCTGGGAAGAGTTGCCCGCTCCGGCCACCCCGCCCATTTCCCCAGACCATCCCTATGCCGACGATCTCGACTTGCTGGGCAGGGCGTCGCTCCTTCAGTTGTTGGGGTCCGCCAAGACCGCATTGGGGCTGGGAACGTTGCAGCGGTGGCTGCTCGAGCCCACCCAGGATCCGGTGGAAATACGCGAACGGCAAGATGCGGTGCGAGATCTCAGCCCGCGGCTCGATCTGCGACAGCGGCTAGAAGCGGCAGCACGCGTGATGGGAACTACCTCGGCTGTGCAGTTGGAGACGTTCTTTACCTGGGCGGAGGGTGATCCGTGGCTGGCCAAGAGACGGTGGCTGATTCCTCTTTCCTGGCTCCTTGCGGCGAGTGCCGTCACGCTACTGGTGCTCCACGTCACCGGAGCGGTGGGTGCGGCTTATTGGGGAATTCCTGTACTCATCAATCTAGGGCTAACGTGGCGCTTCCGTGATGCCGTCCACGGCATCTTTGAGCGGGGGGCGAGGTGCGAGCAGGCGTTTCAGCAGTACGCGGTCATGCTGCGACAAGTTGAAGAGGAGGAGTTTGCGGCCGATAACCTGCGAGACAGCAGTGCTTCCCTGAGGGGAGACTCGGTGGACAGACCTGCGCACCGCGAAATGTGGCGGCTGCATCAGCGGCTTGCGCTCTCCAACCTCAGGCTGTCGCAGATCCACATTGTGGTTCAAGCGCTGGTGCTTTGGGATTTCCACGTCCTGGCGCTCCTCGAGAAGTGGCAGACTTGCTGGGGAGCACGAGCTCGACGCTGGCTCGAGGTATTGGGGTATGTGGAGGCGCTGTCTGCCTTGGCTGAGGTCGCACACGACAACCCGGCGTGGAACTTCCCAGATGTTGCTACCGATGCTCCGGCGGAGTTCGACGCCACAGCGCTGGGACACCCGCTGCTCCGCGACGACCTTCGGGTGGTGAACGACGTACGGGTGGGTCCACCCGGAACATTCATGCTCGTGACGGGATCCAACATGTCTGGCAAGAGCACGTTGCTAAGGGCCATCGGCATTAATGTGGTTCTCGCTCAGGCCGGGGGACCGGTGTGTGCAACCAAACTGCGGCTTTCACCGACACGCCTCTTCAGCAGTATGCCCGTGCGCGATTCCCTCGCGCGCGGTGTCTCGCATTTCATGGCCGGGCTCCTTCGCCTCAAGGCCATAGTGGAGGCAGCCCGTGAAGCGCAGGCCGCAGACGGCGGGCCACAGGTTCTCTATTTGTTCGATGAGCTCCTACAAGGGACTAACTCAGCCGAACGGGAGGTGGCAGTCCGCAACGTCATCTGTGAGATGCTGTCGCTCGGCACCATCGGCGCCATCACAACGCACGATCTCGCCGTCGCAGAGATGCCCGAACTGACTGCAGCAATGCGACCGGTACATTTCTCAGAGACAATCGAGGATGCTCCGGGTGACGGCGGAGAGAGCGTTACCACGATGTCATTTGACTACAAACTGCGGCCGGGAGTGGCGACTTCGCGCAACGCGCTGCGGCTCATGGAGATTATGGGAATGGGAAGGAGACAGCAATGACTTGTGTGTGGACGAGGAGACCTTGGGTCATCCGCGGATGTCTCGGGATTCTGCTAATGACTGGGGCGCACGGGTGTGCGCAGGCCCCCCCTGCTTCGATTACCACCGCCATCCTCGTGCGTCACGCCGAGAAGGCGGGGCCGACGGGGGACGTACCGTTGAACGAGGAGGGTCTCGAGCGTGCGCGCGTTCTATCCCATGTGTTGGGAGAGGTGGATGTCGCTGCGATCTACTCTACGCCGTTCGCTCGCACCACGGGCACCGCGCAGCCGATCGCGGACGTCATCGGTCTCGACGTCACGCTCATCGACGTGGGCGACGCATACGCCCGCACCATGGCTGAGAGGATCCGTTCCGAGCA
>JBDHDY010000279.1:0-4837 GCA_039591275.1 Gemmatimonadota bacterium
TCATCATCCGTGCCTCCGACGCCGTTCGCTGTCGCCGCGAGGCGGACAGCGCCCTCAGCACCGCTGAACTTGAAAGCATTCGATAGAAGGTTGCTAAAAACCTTCTCGAGTAGATCGTGATCGAAGTACAGATCTGTGGGTCGCTCCGGCACGTCCACGGTGAAGCGGATGCCCTTACGCTCCGCAAAGGGCGCAAAGCTCAAGGCGAGATCCCGCAGGAACGAACCCACATCAGCATGTCGTGCCTGCAGCTTCACTCGCCCGGCCTCGAGTTTCGCTACATCCAACAGTTGATTGACCAGTCGCAGCAGTCGCTGGGCGTTGCGAGCCGCCACATCGAGCTCGTGGCTCGCAGCCTGAGAAAGCGACCCGTGCAGCCCGGCCAAGAGATCCTGTAGCGGGCCGATGACCAGCGTCAACGGCGTCCGGAACTCGTGCGAGACGTTTGCGAAGAACCGGGATTTGGCCTCGTCCAGCTCCTGCACGAGCCGAGCCTGAGTCTCGATCGTCAGTCGAGTCTGTTCCGCGACCTCGCGCAGCCGATCCGCCTCGAGCCGTTGCCGCTCTGCTTCCAGCCGGGATTGTTCGGATGCTTCCTTCTCGAGAACGAGCTCTTGCGTGCGGGCGTCGACCAGCACCCGAAGTTCGCGCTGGCGCTTTTCGAGATATCGCAGGCGCCACCGCACGCCACCGACTCCTGCCACTACAACGCCGACGAGCACGAGACCCAAAAACCAGGCCGTTTCATAGAAACGAGGACCCACCGAAACAGCGATCGATGCCCCTTCCTCGTTCCACACACCGTCGTTGTTAGTGGCAATCACCCGGAAGGTGTACCGTCCAGCCGGGACGTTGGTGTAGAAGGCCCTACGCCGGGTGCCGGCTTCAACCCATTCGTCGTTGAATCCCTCCAACCAGTAGCGGAACCGCACGTTCTCCGGCGCAAGAAAGCTCAGGGCCGTATACTCGATCTCGAAGTCCCGCTGGTCGGCGTCGAGTGCGGTGACGTTTTCGACGGGCTCCACGGTTGCACCGCCGCTGGTAAGTTGTTCGATCGTCACAGGTGGAGGTACGTCGTTACTCCGGATGCGGGCCGGATCGACCACTGCCGCGCCCGCCATCGTGGGAAACCAAAGGCGGCCATCCCGAGCCTTGATACCAGCCGGTTGCATGCCCCCGTTCGCTTCGGGGTTGCGGAGGCCGTCCCGCTCCGTGTAGACGATGCTGTGCACCTGTGGCTGGGTCCCGGCAGCGAAGGCCTCGAGCTCGTCGCGAGCAACCCAAAAAATCCCGCGGTTCGTACTCATCCAGAAGCGCCCGTGGTCGTCTTCGAGAATCTGGTGGATCACATCGTCATAAAGCCCGTCTTGCTGCCGCAATACGGTGATGGATGCGTCTTGCAGATCGGGCGTCGCAATCACTCTGTTCAGACCTCGGCCCTCCGTCCCGATCCAAAGCACACCGTCGGCGTCTTCGTGGATCGACCGCACCAGATCGCTCGACAGCCCCTCGCCTGACGTCAGGCCTTCGAAGCGACCGTCCCAGAAGCGGATCACTCCTCCACCGTTGGTACCGAACCACAGTTCGCCGTCGCGCGTCTCCGTGATAGCTCGAACGAAGTCGCTGGTCAGCCCGTCCTCCGTCGTGAAACGATCCCACCGCCCCGTCGTGTCGCGCCGGAAGAGTCCAACGAGCGTGCCGACCCACAGTGATCCGTGCCGGTCTGTGTGGATGGCCTTGATGAACCCGAAGCCCTGCCCGACGCCAGGTCCCCCGTCGCTACCGATTGGCGCGCATTGACTACCGGTGAAGCGGCACAGCCCACCCTCCCACTGACCGACGAGCAGGGTTCCGTCACGATCTTCACCGAGCGAGAAGATTGTGGGCGGAAGGCCGTCCTCCGCGCCGAACGTCGTAACCACGCCGTCGCGGTAACGCGTGAGACCCTGCCGCAGCGACCCGAACCACAGCGCGCCGTCACGATCCTGAAAGATCGGGTAGACGCCTTCGACGGCCCCCTCCGGCCCACCGATGACAGTGAACAGACTCGGCTTCAGCCGGTGCAGACCGTCACCCGCTATCCACAGGCTTCCTTCGTGGTCCCAAAGGAATTGACGAATCGGAAGCTCACCTTGCCACACCGGTTCTCCGTTGCGGTACAGCTGACGACCCGCCGCAATCCACAACTGCCCGTCGGGACCGCGCTGGATCACGTACTGGCGGGAAAAGACATCCCGTGGAATGTCTCCGGACAGCGGGTACGGCTCGATCCGCCCTGCACGGTACGCGAACACTCCGTCCTCCGTTCCAAGCCAGTGGACACCGGCAACGGAATCCGACGCGATCGTCCAGGTGAGACGGCGCCAGGGCGCACCATCGTCCGTCAACGTTTCGACGCGGCCGTCTCGCAGCACACTCACCCCCAGCTCGGTCCCCACCCAGAGCGCACCCGAGGGATCCACATGCACCGCCTCGACTCGGTTGGACGGCAACCCATCATCGGTTGTGTACCGTATGATCTCGTCGTCCCAGAATCGCAGGAGTCCGCCCCCTATGGTGCCGATCCACATCTCACCGGACCGGCCGCGCAGGAGCGCGCTCACCGTGTGTCCAATTGCGGGTCCGGGAATCGGGATGAGACTGTCCTCGACCAGGTAGAACACGTGCTGCGTCGTTCCCACCCACACGGCCCCATCCACTTCCTCATATAGCAGCACTCCACGGAACTCGTCGGCCGTGCGTCCCCGGTAGACCTTAAACCGCTCGTCTTTGAACCGAACCGGCAGATTGTCCTCGGTGCGCAGCCACAGCCCGCCGTCCCGCGCCTCGAAGAGATCGACGATGCGGTTAGAAGGCAGCCCCGGGCTGTTGGCGATGTTGTAGACGGTAAAGCGAACGCCGTCGAAGCGAACGAGCCCATCGAAAGTGGCGAGCCACAGATACCCGTCACTGGTCTGGACGAGATCGTTAACCTCGTTAATGGGTAGTCCGTCGTCGATGCCCCAGGCCTCGTGAACGAACTGCACGCGACCAGGAGACGCTTCGGAGGGTGAAACCTGCGCAACCACCCCGGCCGACCAGATCGGGAGGAGGGCCAGACCAAGGAGCCCGGCCTGCCAATCGCGACGGTGTCCTCTGTCATTACCGGGGAAGATCACCGAGACCTCCTTGCCCTACTGCTTATCGACGGGGGCTGTTCGTGCAAGTAACTCTCCTGCTAGGCTGGGGGGGTGCGCGCGGCTCCCCGGGAGGCAGGCGTTGGGGAGGCCCGCTCCTGGAGATACCTGTCCCTCATTTCTGAATCACCGGGCTGGGCTCAAAACCCCTCCCCGGAAGCGATCGAGATTATTTGGCGGAACCGGCATCTGCCGCCGGACCGGGAGGCGGTGGGACCGATGGGAGCGGACTACGCATCCGGCGTCCCCCCTCTTTAAGAATAACGCCCATCCCCTAATAAATCGTTCCCAATTCCGAAGTGGAAGAGGCCGGGTAGGGACTCCGCCGCCACCAGGCCGTCCCACCGCCAGCCGGACGGCGGGAACGCACTGGTCCCATGGAACGTGATGGTGTAAGGGTGGCCGATCCGAGCAACGACCGATTAGGTAGTGGGGGGTTGCTTCCCGTCTTCGTCGTCCAGCGAGAGCGGTGATTCCGGTCTCCTCCCCGCCGCGTCTCGCCGCAAGAGCCGGCGGACCGTTTCACACAGGACCTGTGCGTTGAACGGTTTGGCCAGCACGGCGGCGCAAGGCAACGCGCCGAGCCGAGCCTCCACCTCGCGCATTGAGTACTCTCCCGTGATGAGCAGGAACGGTACTGAACGCAGATGATCGTCGCGTTGGAGAGCCTCACACAGCTCAAATCCGTCGAGCCGCGGCATGGCGCCATCGGTAACGATGAGGTCAAATGCGCGCCGTCGCACCTCCGCGAGAGCTTCTACACCGTTTGTGGCCTCTACAACAGAAGCGACATCCGGTTCCCGCTCGAGACAACGTCGGACGTAGCCACGCATATCCGGATTGTCGTCTGCGATGAGGACGTCGAGCCCTTTAGGATCGGGCGTGTCGCTAGCGCCAGACCCCGAATCCGACGTCCGGTTCGACGACTGCTTGTCCACGGGTGACATCGATGACGGCCCTCGCTCCCCGGTATGGTCGTTCAGCTTGCCTTCGCCCTCGATCACATCTCGCTGCAGGCGGCTTCGCCGCTGTCACGCGTGTTCTGTTGTCGGCCTGGGGGCCCGCATTCACCTCCGGTCGCCGTTCAGCACAGCAGGTTACACGTCGCCGTGTAGGCGGCCGGAGCGGAGGCAGCGGGGGCGTGATGCCCCCTCCGCGCTCCGTCGGTTTTCATCACAACGGGTTGATGACAAAGACGCAGTCGAATGTGATGAACCCGTCTCCCAATCGGCTGAGATTCACGGCCCCCGAGAGCCGGGCTTCGGCGTCGAACCCTGCGAAGCGACCCTCGCCACCGATCACGCCGTTGGCGCCGGGATCGGGGATTGCCCCGGTGATGTGCGTTACCGGGGTCGATCCGTGGGTGGTGGGCTGCACCGTCGTAAGGCCCTGCGTGACGAACCGGTTGCCGCGGCCGAAATCAAACACAGTCGTGCCGCGGAGCCGAAGAATGGGGTTTCCGCTGGGATCGGTTCCGATGATGTCTACCTCGGAGAGGCAGTCCGTGGCGGTACCGACTTGGCGGTTAGTGGTGGCGTCAAACAGGTCCACGTCAAAGCATGTGGCCCCGGCGGGCACGGCGGACGGGTCGGATGCAGTCTTCCCACGTCCTTCGCCGGTGCCAAAGAGTCGTAGAACAAGGGGCTTACCGTTGTCCGGCG
>JBDHDY010000280.1:0-4837 GCA_039591275.1 Gemmatimonadota bacterium
GACTAGTGCTGCGACATGGGGCGATGCGCGCGTCCACGTCTGCGTGTCTGCATCACGTACGAGGCGACGGATCCGGAGGAACACATGGAACTTCTCATTAGGCCGATGCACTGGAACGTAGAGCTGCGTGTCGTAACTCTCGGCTATTGAGGAGCAATATCGACGTTACCACAGGGGCGACTAGGGCGGCCGCGAGGCAACATTGCTGCACCGAGATTAGGAGACTAAGCTCTCCCCCGCGCTCTAGGGCTTGCAGCGTACCCTAGCACGGGACCACCGATTGTGGCTCGCGGAATCCGGCGGTGGAACCCAGATGGCCTTCTAGCCCAGCTGCTCCGGGCCGTGGTGGCGGTGGCGGCTACTGGCAGTTCGGCAGATCCGGAAGGGCTTCCCGCTCGCAGACCCCGGCTGCAGGCCCCTTCGGGCCTCACTAGATTGCATGGCAATGGGCTGCCGGCCCGGGCGGGCCGGTGACGCGGCCATGGCTGACACCTCCAACGACCGGATCAGGGCATCGCGATGACTCCGTGGGTTAGACGGCTCTTACTGGCAAACATCGTCATGTTCTTCCTCGTGGGGGGTGGTCCATCCTCCGTCCCGGGTGTGCTGCCCGGTTTCTATGGGCTGCTTGCTCTGAACCCCCGTTTCATTCTGATCCAGCCGTGGGGCTTGGTGACGTACATGTTCCTCCATGCCGGCTTCATGCACATTCTCTTCAACATGCTCGGCCTATTCTTTCTAGGGCCTCGGCTGGAGGCCCGCCTCGGCGGCAGTGGTTTCCTGCGCCTCTACTTCATCAGCGGTATCACCGGTGGGCTGTTCTCCCTTCTTCCACCGTATTATCCGGTAGTCGGGGCCTCCGCTGCCGTGTTCGGGGTCTTCCTCGGTTTCGCCCTGTTCTGGCCCAGGGAGCGGCTTTACATCATGGGCATTCTGCCCGTTGAGGCCCGCGTGTTGGTGTTTGTGTTGACGGTGCTGTCCCTCTCCGGCGGATTTGGTGGGGCGGCGGACGGTATCGCCCATCTCGCCCATCTTGGGGGGTTCGTCGGAGGCTTTATCTATCTCAAGTGGCGCGACCTGCGGTCTCCCCAGCGACAGTTCCGGCGGGTGCAGTACGCCAACCACCGTCGCCGACCGGGAGGGGATCAAGCCGACCTGAATCGGTGGCGACAGATCCGGCGAGACAACATCCACGAGGTCAATCGGGACGAGCTCGACCGGATCATGGCCAAGATCGAGGAACAGGGAGTCGCCAGCCTGGCCATCGAAGAGCGGGCGTTCCTCGACCGTTTGTACGCCCAGTGACCCTGGCGGGTCGTCTGGACCTTCGGCTTCCACCGGCCAATCCCGGCCGGCGCCTTGCTCTCCCATTCAGCTGCATTTGTTGGTCGGGGAACTTCCCTCTGGCCAGTAGCCTTTACCACAATTGAGCGGTCGGACTCCCGGTGGCTCGTCCCGCCGGCCGACATCTCACTAATCAACCAATCCACCCACCTTCAGCCAGCAGGTTCGCGCTATGACGGGTACCACATTTGACGTCGAGCAAGCCGTCCATCACCGCTATAGTCTGGGAGCCATGAACCGTGTGGACGATCTCTGCTGCCCAGTGGACTACGACCCACGTCACCTGGAGGTTATTCCACCGGAGATCCTCCAGCGGGATTATGGCTGTGGTGACCCTAGCCGCCATCTGATGGAAGGTGAGACGGTGCTGGATCTCGGATCGGGCACCGGCAAGATCTGTTATATAGCCAGTCAGGTCGTCGGTCCTGGGGGTCGCGTGATTGGCGTCGACATGAACAGCGATATGCTGGCGCTCGCGCGCAAACACCTCACGACCGTTGGCGACCGGATTGGCTGGCATAACGTGGAGTTTCGCCGAGGCCGGATTCAAGATCTGCGCCTCGACCTGGACGCGGTAGAGCGTTGGCTCGCAGAGCACCCCGTGCGCGCTGCGGATGACCTGGCCGCCCTCGAATCCGAGCAGTTCCGCTTGCGCAACGACGCTCCTCTTGTAACCGATGCCTCGGTAGACGTGATTGTATCAAACTGCGTGTTGAATCTGGTGAGCGAAGGGCACAAGTCCCAACTCTTCCCGGAGATGTATCGCGTTCTCACACGCGGAGGGCGCGTAATCATTTCCGATATCGTCGCCGACGAACCTGTCCCAGAGCATCTGAAGGCAAACCCGGAGTTGTGGAGCGGGTGCATCTCCGGTGCGATGACAGAAACGGCGTTCCTGGATGCCTTCGAACAGGCAGGATTCCATGGTGTCGAGATCTTGAGTCGCCAGGAAGCTCCCTGGCGGACGGTGGAAGGGATTGAATTCCGTTCGGTCACGCTGCGAGCCTTCAAGGGGAAAGACGGGCCATGCCATGAGACCAACAAGGCGGTGATGTACAGGGGGCCCTGGAAGCAGGTGGTGGATGATGACGGGCATGTCTTCAGGCGCGGAGAGCGCACTGCGGTTTGTGAGAAAACCTTCCAGATCATGATGCAGCTGCCGTACGCTGGCCGGCTCGACGCAATCGTGCCGCGCGAACCGGTCGAGCCAGGTCAAGAGCGTCCCTTCGACTGCTCGAGGAAAAGCCCGCGGCATCCGCGGGAGACCAAGGGAGTGGATTACGATGCGACGACAGCATTCGCAGATCAGGCTTGCAGCGGGCCCGACTGTTGTTGAGGCAGCGGCCAGCTACCGGCGGCCAGCTACCAGCGCGAGTTCAACCGGCGAGCGCGGCGGGTCGGGGTTCTGACAGGAATCTGACAGATCCCTGGCCGGGCGGAGCAGCGACCCTCGCTCTGGGTTGTGTGGCTTCCTTGGGGGAGTTATCGTCACACTCGTGTGGCGGCGTATGCAGGCTTTCGGCGGTTCGCCGAGGGAACCCCGGCTAGGTAGGCCGACGACTACTCCTCGCACACTCCGCACCGTGCGACCCCGCGAACAACCCCAGAAGGACGATGGTGCATCGATGCGCGCTCGCTTTGACCTATTCGGCATCGTCGAGGGGTTCTATGGCTTGATCTGGACCCATGAGGACAGGCTCGACATGCTGCGATTCATGGGCCGGGTTGGGATGACCTCGTACATCTACGCGCCAAAAGAAGATCCGCATCTAAGGGGGCACTGGCGGGACCCCTATCCCAAGGATCAGCTCACGCAGTTCAAGGAGCTTTTGGAAGCGGCGGGTGAACACGGCATCGATTTCCACTACGCCCTGAGTCCGGGAGCGCGCATCGCCTATTCGGACGCCGCGGATTACGAGGCGTTGTTGAGGAAGATCGCCCACATGAGCGATGTCGGCGTAAAGCGGTTTGCATTGTTCTTCGACGACATGCCGACCTGGCTCGAGGCTGAGGCGGATCGTTCGCGATTTGGCGACCTCGCCAGCGCCCACATCGATTTGATCAACCGGCTGCATGGACATTTGGCTGACAAGGGTTGTGACCTCTCCGTCACCCCGACGACATACACCGACGCCTGGGGGGATCGCGATTACTTGGCGCGGCTGGGGGAGGGGGTCAGCGGGGAGATTCCTTTCTTCTGGACCGGCGCCGACGTCGTCGCGCAGGAGATCACTGCGGTGCAGGCCCAAGAGTGGCAGCGTCTCACTGGTCGGTCTCCCATCGTGTGGGACAATTTCCCCGCGAACGATTATGCTCGCTGGCGGCCGTTCTTAGGTCCCGTGCGTAGCCGTTCGTCCGATCTTCACACGGCCGTGCGCGGCATCGTTGCCAACCCGATGAACGAAGCGCACGCTTCCATGATTCCACTGGCAACGCTTGCCGACTACGCCCGAGATCCAGCAGGGTACGATCCGGATCAGTCGCTGCGGGCCGCGCTGGAAGCACTGTACGGCGCCGAGGCCGTGGAGTTGCTGCTTCCGTTCACGGAAGTGTACGGGGATTACGGTTGGGACACAAACCGCTTCGAGCCGCTCTTTGTGCCAGGCGAGCCCGCCAACGTGCCCGCGATCAAGTCGGATATCGAGCGCCTGCAAGGCTCCATGGCCGAACTGCGAAGCGACACGTTTGCCTACAATCATGAACTGCAGAAGTTGCTGGAGGAACTCGAGCCGTTCGTAACTGACGCGGCCGTGCGACTGGAGCGTCTCGTGGAGGACTCCGCCTACGTAGTGGAGAGTGACCTCCTCAAATACCGTGCGGAAACGGATCGCTACGAAGCGCAGCGGGCCCCAGCCACGGTGGAGGGGGCGGCCGATTTGAGTGCATGGGAGAGCGTGACGCAGCATCCTCTCGAAGGCTGGGCGCAACACGCCGGCGACCCACCCACGGTCTCGTTCCTTTGGGATGAATCAACCTTGCACTTGGCGCTTCGCGTGTATCACAAACCAGGGCGGATCGAGGAGGATTTGGGGGTAGGGGAGGGAACGCATGTGGCCCTCGTGTTCGATGCGAATCCGGACGACACTCCGTTTGCCCTGCAGCCGGATGACCTGGTGCTCTTGCTGCCGGTGCCGCAAAACGGCAAGGCCTATGAGCCGCTATTGCAGTGCATGACGTTCCCCGGTATTACCGCCAAGACTGCGGCTGCGACCCAGAGCCTCACCTTCTCGAAATTCTTCAATTCGACGTTCGGGTCGATACCTGAGGGGGAGTCGGCCGAGCTTGCGAAGGACGTTGTTTGCAGCGCAAGTCTCACCGAACGGGGTTACCAGTTAGTGGTGGGCTTACCGAGGCAGGGTCGCAAGCGCCTTCGGCTGAGTTTGGCCGTTGTGAACGTGGAGGAGGAGTGGCACGTCGTGTGGTCGCTCACGCGCCGCAATTACCCAGCGAATCCGTCGACGTTTGCTGAGGTCGTGCTGGGGGGCTGAGCCCC
>JBDHDY010000281.1:0-4816 GCA_039591275.1 Gemmatimonadota bacterium
ACCGATCAATAGACTGGACGACTATCCCCTGGTGGGAGTATCGATGAGCGGCGCGATCCCCGATCCTGCAAGTGTCGTCAGTGCAAGCACGGCACCGGAGACGGCAACGCCGCGCGAAGTTGAGTTGGCGGTCCCCGCAGGTCGCACGCGGCCCTTTGCGACGCTGACATTCATGCGTGGCTCGCTCATTGCGATGGCCGTGACGCTTGTGGCCGGCCTGTTGGGCGCGCTCTACTCTGTCCCAACCCTCGCACCAGCCATGCAGTCTCTCGGACTCGACCTTCGCCAACTTCGGCCGATACACACGACGTTCGCGGGCGCGTGGATATTCCTGGGTGGCGCCATGGCGGTGCACCGCTTCCTGCAAGACAAGGGCGGGCCGGCGACACGCGGCGATAGCTGGCGACTTCGCATCCAGGTTCTCTGTTGGGCCATTGCAGGACTCGGCATCCTCGTGACCCTGCTGTTCCGCATCACCTCAGGCAGAGAGTACGTAGGCTTTCACCCGAGCTTTGCCGTGTTGATCGTCACCGGGTGGCTCTGCTACGTCTGGAACTTCTATCGTGTGGTCTGGCAGTCGTTCTGGAAACAACCGATCTACGTGACCATGTGGGGCGTCGCGTTGTTGTTCTTTCTCTACACTTTCATCGAACAGCATGCCTACCTGATCCCGAGCATATTCTCCGATCCCGTCCACGACCTTCGTGTACAGTGGAAAGCGACGGGAACGCTCGTCGGAAGCTTTAACCTATTCGTCTACGGGACGCTCATTTACGTGGGCGAGTTGATCTCAGGAGATCCGCGCTACGGTCACTCAAAGACTGCCTACGCCCTGTTCGGGGTTGGCTTGCTGAACTCGTTCACCAATTTCGGTCACCACACCTACCACCTCCCTCAAAGCGCTCTCGTCAACTGGATCTCGTTCGTTGTGAGCATGACGGAGATCATCATCCTAGCCCGTGCCGTCCGGGAGCTGTGGTGCCTCGTGCGGTCCAGAGAGGATCATCCGTTCCCGGCGGCATGCACAACGTTTGCTGCGGCCAAGTGGTGGACGGTGGCCATTTTGTTTACGTCCCTGCTCATTTCCGTTCCACCGCTGAACGCGGTAATTCACGGAACGTATGTCGTCACGGGGCACGCAATGGGTGCTACCATCGGCATCGACACAATGATTCTGCTCGGCGCCCTGTTTTTCATTTTGGGGGAGTCTGGCAGGAATCGAGACCCGGGCGCCGCGGCCCGGCTCAACACCGTGGGGATGCAACGAATGATCGTGGGTCTCAATGTGTCGGTGGCGGCACTCGTCGCGTGGCTTCACGTTTCCGGCGTCACGACCGCCGTCACCCGGATGGCCCATGCTCCTGGGGAGACGTATGTCTCACCCACTTGGCTTGCCGCGTCGAACGGCGTGCTGTTTAGCGTGACTGGGGGCGCCGCGATCGTGTTCTTTGGCACCATCCTGTACACGTTGATTCCGGTATCGTTCAGCCGGGGTTCGTCGCGGTTGAGCACCGCGACGTGAGGAGCACTGGGCGCCAGGCGAGTTGAGATATATCGAGGAAGATCACTTTGAATTGTCGGTGGGGGAGGGTCGCATAAAACCCTAATCCTCACTCTCGCCGACATCACCCCGCCTCAACCGCTCGTACTGCCCCTCGACTTCACGGGGGAGCGCCAGCTTGTCTGCAATGCCCGCGATCTCCTCGGCCTCCCGCCACGCAAGCTCCAGCAATGCCAGCTCTCCTGCAAGGGCTGCACGCTCGTTCTCTTCGTTCGTCACCATCTCGATTGCGAGGCGGGTTTCGAGCGGAAGCTTCGGTAAGGCTCCCACTTTTCTTTGAACGTGTCGCGGCGTCCACAGCGGCAAATCTTCCACTTTACGTTCAGCTTCGCGGGCGGCCCGCTTCAGATAGCTCAAGGGGCTGTAGTAATCCTCGATCTGCTTCACGGCGCTTTGTACCGTCTTCCCGGGCGCGCCGGCGCGATTGATCCTGGGCATGAGGAGTGTCGTGGCGTGTACGGCCTCCGCGCCGGTGAGAACGATCTCGTGCGTTGAGGGGTGCCACAGCTCCAGGCGAAAGTCTTCATCTTTCGAGCCTGGGAACAGGCGAATCCACTGGAGATCCGCCCCCCGCACGTTGATGTATCGGCCGTCCTCCGTCGGAATACGGGCGATAGAGCGCCACCACCCTATCGTCCCTGCTTCGATGAGGCGGTAGATACCCATGCCGCCCACGACCCCCACCCCAGCAGCGGCCACACCCAGGGCCACCGTGCCTCCTACCACCGCCAACCCAGCCCCGGTGACGATGGCCCGCCGTCGTCGCCGCCCGAATTGGTCACCGTAGCGCCACGCTGCAAATTCAGGCCGGAGCGGTTCGCCGATCCGCACTAACTCGAGTCCCTCGTCGAGACGCGCCAAGCCGATGTTGTCGGTCGATACCCGCTTTCTCGCATCGCGGAAGCGACGCTCGCAATCCTCCAGGGCTTCCCAACGCTCCTCGAACGGTGACAGGTTCCACCGCTCACACCGCCGACACACCACCCACAGTCTGCCCTTCTCCGCATCGAACGCCACACGCCTGCCGACCGGAAAACTCTCGATCACCTCGTTGGCACCGAGGCGATTGTTGCAGAAGAGGCAGGTGGAGTACATGGGGGAAATCTATCTGGAGAATCAGGGGCAGTAGAGGCAGGAGGGGCAGCAGGGACAGACGATGCAGGAACGGCAGCTCCGCCTCCCCGCCGCCTTTCCCCACGGCAGCCCTTCCACACCCAACCCCCCGACCACGGCAGAGGACGGCAGAAGCGAGCTTCTGCCGTGGTGAGGTGGAGTGGATGGGCAGGGCTGCCGTGGGGGGTGGCGGCCGGGCGGCGGTGCTGCCGTGGGTTGGGTGGTGCGGTGCGGGGCTACCCCAACTCCTCCAACACCGCCTTCAGCAGCCCGTAGAATTTCTCCACTGAATCAATCTTCACCCGTTCGTCAGGCGAGTGGGGAAACTCGATTTGTGGACCAATGGAGACCATGTCCATGCCCTTGACCTTTTCTCCGATGATGCCACACTCGAGGCCGGCATGGATAGCTTTGATCTCGGGTTCAACACCGAGCTCCTTCTTGTGCACCTTTTTGACCGTTGCCAGCAACGGTGATTGAAGATCGGGTTTCCAACCAGGGTAGCCGTTTCCCTCCTCAACCGAAGCCCCAGCCAGAACGCCGGTGGCTCTGATCCTTTGGCGCAGAGCCACGAGGGCCGAGTCGATGGACGACCGGCTGGAGAGCCCGATCACGAGCGACCCGTCTTTCGGCTTCACTGTGGCGAGGTTAGTGCTCGTTTCCACGAGATCCGGGATGTCGTAGCTCATGGCGACGACCCCGTGGGGCAGGCCGGTGATCAACCGCAGCACCGTTTCGGCCGTGCCCTCGTCCCACACCTCCTTCGGCGGTTCGGTGCCGGATACACCCAACTTCATGTCCGGCTCGGCAGGCCCGAACTCCCCCTCGATGGCTGCATACTCAGCCTTGAGAGCGGCAGTGAAGCCATCTCTGTCACCAGCCGCCACGACAACGGTCGCAAAGGCCTCCCTGGGGATGGCGTTGTGGACGCCGCCGCCCTCGAGGTTCGCCACATGGAGCGGCGTCTCGAGTGAAATGGCGTAGAGTGCCCTCGCCAACAGCTTCACTGCATTGCCGCGTTGGAGATGGATATCACAGCCCGAGTGGCCGCCCTTGAGGCCAAAGAGCCGAATCTCGAGGGCTGCCGTTCCCGAGGGTGTCCCGACCGAGCGGAGCGGCAATATCAAATTGGTGTCGCCCCCTCCAGCGCAGCCGATGTACACGATCCCCTCTTCCTCGGAATCCAAATTGAGGAGCCGCCTGCCCTTGATCATCGAGCCGTCCAAGTCCGACGCCCCTGTGAGCCCGGTCTCTTCATCGACGGTGAAGAGAAGCTCCAGCGGCCCGTGCGCAATGTCTTGTGCCTCTAAAACGGCTAGGGCAGAGGCCACGCCGACCCCATTGTCCGAGCCCAGCGTAGTCCCTGTGGCCTTGAGGTAGTCTCCCTCGCGCTGGGGTTTGATGGGGTCATTTCCGAAGTCGTGCTCCACGTCAGAGTTCTTTTCGTTCACCATATCCAGATGGGATTGGAGAATGGTGATAGCCGCTTTCTCGTGGCCCTTCGCTCCCGGTTTGCGAATTACTACGTTTCCCGCACTGTCGACCTGGTACTCGACTCCATTCCGCTCCGCAATCTCAATGACGTGCTGTCGGATTTTCTCTTCGTTCTTTGAACCGCGGGGTATGGCTAGGATCTGGTCGAAGTGCTGCCAGACTGTGGTGGGTTCCAGTGTTGCTACGAACGTCATCTTGCCTCCTCGTCATTTCATATTCTACACCCGCGGCCTCGTGCACACGAGAGCCCCGGTAGGCTGGCGCTCGAGGCAGGGCCCGGCCCCCTGCGGGGCTCAGAAACCATTTGACAGCCCTTCGCACCGGCGGCTAGAATGGGGCGTTCTGACCACCTTCTCTTAAGGAAAGGTTCATGGCAGACCAATCGTTTACTCCCTTCGTTCCAGCCTCAAAGGAGATGCCGGAACTCACAGTCAAGGCCGTCGGCCTTGGCGCGCTCATGGCCGTCGCCCTAGGCGCGGCGAACGCGTACGTGGGGATGAGGGCGGGGCTCACGGTTGCAGCCACGTTTCCGGCGGCCGTGGTGGCCATGGCTGTGCTCCGGGGGTTCGGAGGCACGATCCTGGAGGAGAATATCGCCCGAACGACGGCATCCGTGGGCGAGGCACTCGTCGCCGGCGCCATCTTCAC
>JBDHDY010000282.1:0-5728 GCA_039591275.1 Gemmatimonadota bacterium
AGCCGACGCCGCTACCTCTCCGGTCTTTTGGGTTGGCGCGTTTGTGGCCTCCGGTGTTCCGGATCTCGATGTAGGTTTGCGAATCTTCGGGATGGCGGGGCCGCGCTATCACCGAAACCTGTCTCACTCCCTGTTTGTGTCGGCCGGTATCATCGCCGGGGGGTGGCTGTTGGCGGCCCTCGTCGGCTTGTCTGCCGAGTGGCAGGTTTGGCTTGCCTGGTCAGCGGCGCTCGTGTCGCACCCGCTACTAGATCTAGCTACGTCCGGACCTACCGTGGAGAAGCGCGGCTATGGCATCCCGCTGCTGTGGCCGTTTCAGCGGCGCCGTTGGACCCTCGCGCGTCCGATTTTCAATACCATGGATTTCGAGGAATGTCATTCCGTGCGGGATCTCTGGGAGGGGATTCGTCCCGAGGTGTATCGTCTCGGTCCGCCGGCTTTGGGTGCGTTGATACTCTCATAGTCGAACGACACGATAACTGCTGCACCCTCGGCTGCAACCTCGTTCTGGGCGTCGGAAACTACCTTGTAGTCCATCGCGAATCGATCTTCCTGCACGTCGATCGCCCGGGTGCCGACCAGAGCGGTGTCCGGGTAGTAGAGCGGACGCCGAAAGCGACAGCTCGTCGAATGGAGGATCGCACCCACTTTGTCCTCATCGTAGGAGATGAGGAAGCCACACTCCTCAAAAAACAAGATTCTGGCAGACTCAAAGAAACGAAAGAACACTGCATTATTGAGGTGGCCGTAGGCATCCATCTCGCCCCACTGAACGGGCAGGCGGACGACAACTGGAAAACCGGCTAGGAGAGGATGTGTCATTCGGGGTTGATCCTTTGGAGTGGAGCTGCTGCTGTGCGACTTCTCAATCCTCCGTTGCCCGTGCCATCTATCTTGGCAGCCCTCATGCTGCTCGTTGTGCTTGCGAGCCTGGCTCCTGAGGAGCTGGCGGGGGTTCAGGGTGATCCGCCAGCCGGGCTCCCCCCGGCGACTCGCTTCCCCGTGCGCCCAGCAGCGGAGGCGATTCAGGTTGATGGAGTAATGGACGACTCTGGGTGGAGAGATGCCGTCCCCATATCCCTCGACTATGAATGGCGTCCCGGGGACAATGTGGCTCCTCCCGTCGCACTTTGCCGACCGCGACCTCGACCGAACCGTGCAAGACGACCACATTGTGATCGTGCTGGACCCGTTCAATGATGAACGCCGGAGCTTCCAGTTTCGGGTCAATCCCCTGGGAGTGCAGATGGATGCCGTCCTCAGCACTGCGGAGGGATTCGAAGACTTCTCATGGGATGCTATTTGGGCATCCTCAGGCCGTATTACCGACGTCGGGTATGTCGTGGAGGTGGGTATACCGTTCCGCTCGCTACGTTTTCCCAAGACGCAGGCTCCACAGACCTGGGGACTCATCCTGTCCAGATCCTATCCACGCAGCGTTCGCCACCGCATCCGTTCGATGCCCACGGATCGTAACAACAGCTGTCTGTTATGCCAGGCCAACAAGCTCGATGGGTTCGTGGGTATTTCACCGGGCAAGAACGTGGAATTAGTGCCTACGTTCACCTCGAGCCGGACCGACGAACGCACAGACATTCCTGACGGCCCAATAGAATCGGGCGATGTGGATGCCGAGCCGGGGCTCGACCTGCGATGGGGTATCACACCAAATTTGAGCCTCAATGGGACCGTCAACCCTGATTTTTCGCAGGTGGAGGCGGACGTTGCTCAACTCGACGTGAACGAGCGCTTTGCACTCTTCTTTCCCGAAAAGCGACCGTTCTTTCTGGAGGGTGCCGACTTCTTTGTCACGCCCCTCCGCGCAGTTTTCGCGCGGACAGTGGCAGATCCTCAGGGCGGCCTAAAGTTGACAGGCAAGGAGGGTGCCAACGGCCTGGGCGTCTTTGCGGCACGAGATCGCGTTACCAATCTGCTCTTTCCCGCGAATCAAGAGTCCCGCTCGGCCTTCCTCGAGGCGGCGACAACCACGGCCGTCATGCGCTACCGTCGTGATGTGGCTCGCGCGTCCAACATCGGAGTGTTGTACACCGGTCGCGTCGCCGAGGGGTACTATAACCACCTCTACGGAGCAGACGCGTTCTTCCAACTCTCGCGGTCGAACACGCTTACCGTGCAATACCTGCGCTCGGACACCGGTTACCCAAACGCCGTGGCGGAGATGCATGGGCAGCCTTCGGGGTCATTCAATGGCGGTGGCCTGCATCTCGAGTTCAGCCACTCGAGCCGCAACTGGGTCGGGGGAGTGGCCTACGACGATCGGAGCCGCGACTTCAGGGCCGATGCGGGATTCATTCCACGAGTCGATTTGCGGACTATAGATAGCTTCTTGGGGCGAATCTTCTGGGGTCCTCAGGGCAGCTGGTTCACCCAGATTGCAGTCGCGGCATGGGGAATGCGCACCTACGACCACCTGGGAACCCTGACGGATCAATCCTTTGGTGTATTCGCGATTTATGAAGGACCGGGTCAGACCGAGTTCGAGCTCGAATTGGCGAGGGATAAGCAACTCTTTCGCGGCGCGGAACATGAGCTTACTCAGTTCACACCTAGTTTCAAGATCCAGCCGTCTGGGGCAGTGTCGCTCGGCATCCACTCGCGGGTTGGTGACGTGGTGGATTTTACGAACGCGCGGAAGTCGTTCCTGCTGAGCCTGTCGCCAAATGCCCAATTGAACATCGGCCGGCATGTTAGTCTTGGGGTGAGCCACAACCTTCAGCGACTCACGCACGAGGGTACGAAGGTGTTCACGGCAAACCTGACCCAAGGAACGTTACGTTACCATTTTGGTGTCCGAACGTTTATCAGAGCCATCCTTCAATTCCAGGACATCTCCCGCAATGCGGCGGCGTACATTGACTCTCCGCCGCCGGATACGAGGGCCCTGCTGACGCAGTTCTTGTTTTCCTACAAGCTGAACCCGAAGACCGTCCTATTTGCCGGTTACTCCGACAACCACCTGGGAACGGATACGTTCGACGTAAGGCAGATGAGTCGCACCTTCTTTCTGAAGCTGGGGTACGCCTGGCGGCCGTGACGTCTCAACACTGGCCACAATGTTGCTGTGTGTCTCGCTTAGTTTACTGAAGCCAGGAGGCGTCTGAACCGAGGATGCTGCAGTAGGGAATCGGGGAAAGCCTCGACGCGAAGGTAGGGAAGCGAAATCCCCGAAGGGACGGACAGCAGGTACTCGATTTGGTCCATGGCTGCGTCCCAATCCCCGATCAGCGAGTAGACCCAGATAAGGTGCTGAAGTGTGTACGCGGCACGGAGCGCATTGCCGGGCATCGCGAGAAGTGATGATGTCCGTCTTGCGTGGCGAAGGGCGTCGGCATCGCTGCCAACACCTGCGTAGGCGTATCCCATATACCAGTTCAGTGTGGGATCGGTAGGACGCTCGTCGTAGAGGCTCTGTAGCGCGCCCAGCAGGGAGTCCGAGTAAGCGAGCGCTTCTTCGGCGTTGCCGTGGAGACGCGCCAATTCCGCATTGACGTAGAAGTAATTGAACGGGAGCGGCCCGCGGTAAGAGGCCGATGAGAGCGCTCCAAAAATGCTGTCGTAGGCGCCTGTGGCGACGAGCACCCGTGCGCCTTGAACTAGGCCGAGGGCTGTCGCTTCCGGGCTCACCCACCTGACCATTTCATCAGCAACTTGCCGAGCCCGGTCCACGTCACCACGCCATAGTAGGTAGAGAATCGTCTTGTTGGAATACGCATCTGCTTGATCGGGCGCCAGGGAGATCGCCCGGTCGAGATACTGCTCGGCCACTGCGTAATGACGAGCCAACATGTGTAACCAGCCGGCGAAGCTGGCTCGAGCGGGAGATCTCGGATCTAGGTCTGCCGACAAAGCAGCGTTCTCGAGTGCCCGGTCCCATTGGCCGGTGGCAGCCAAGAGGGCGGCCATGAGCTCTCGAGCGAGGGTATTGTTCGGCTGCCGCTCAGCCACGATCTCGAACTGCTGTAGGGCCCGCTCCTGATCTGGGACGGCGGTGGAGTAAAAGTACAGTCCAAGCGCCAGATGAGCCTCGGGGAGGTCTGGGGCGAGTTCGAGAGCCTGATCGACCGCCGTCTTCCACTGGGAAAGCCGCTCGCCACTGGGATCGATGAGGCCGTCGTAGAAGGCCCGATGAGAGTTTGCCAGCTCCGCGTATGCGAGAGCAAAAGAGCTGTCCAGGCGGACGGCCCGCTCGAATTGGTCGACCGCTATTCTCAGAGCGTATCCATCCTGCGACATCCACCCCTCATCCCATAAATAGTCTCGACCACGGAGATAGGCTTCGTAGGCCTCGAGACTCTCGGTTGGCTTGGCGTCCGGGGATTGCCGTAACGGTTCTATGAGAGTGACGTCCAGCGCGCGCGCCACCCGATCGGCGATCTCCGATTGCACCCCGAAGACTTCGCTCACGTCCTCGTCATAGGTGCTCGTCCACAGATGCAGATCATCAGAGACCCTGATTAGTTGGGGGGTGATCCGTACACGGCTGGTAGGGTCCGAGGGGCGCTCCCGCTGCACAGTGCCTTCGAGGATATAGTCGACCCGCAACTCTTCCCCGATTTGGCGGGCAGTCTTCTCGCTGTTCCGGTATTGACTCGCGCTGGTGCGGGAGATGACTCCCATCGAACCCAGACTGGCGAGTCGACTCGTGAGCGCGTCCGTGACTCCCTCGGTGAAGTAGCTGTCCTCCGTGGGGCCGAGATTCTCGAAGGGCAAGACAACGAGCATCGGCCGCTGTGACAGGTGCTGTGGCGCCTCGCCAAAAACACCGGCAAGGAAGAGCGTGCCTCCAACCAGGACAACCACTAGAGCCGCCGCCGCCGGGAGGAGGTAACGCCAATCTGTGTGCCTCCCCACGAGCGGTATGCCAGGTCTGCTGATCTCACCGCTCGGTGCGGCCATTGCTTCCAGCCGGGTGACTAATTCGGTGGCACTCTGCCACCGGTCTTCCGGGTTGATTCGGAGGCAGCGCTCGAGCAGCTCAGCGAGCAGCCGCGGCACATCCGGTCGCTGCTTTGCGATCGCCTTCGGCGGACCAATCTTCGTGGGGTCTCCCGGGATGAGGTCCCCGTAGAAGGCCGGTGGCTGCCCGACGAGGAGCTCGTACCCGAGCACACCGACAGCATAGATGTCTGTGCGATGGTCCACTTGGGGGTCACCGGCCGCCTGCTCGGGAGCCATATATGCTGGAGTACCGATTGGAACTCCGGTACCTGTGAGATTTTGGCTACCGGCGGCCTGTCGGACGGCCTTGGCAACGCCGAAGTCCGCAATAGTGATGTGGCGGCCAGACCTCAAGATATTGTCGGGTTTGATGTCCCGGTGAACCACCCCCTGGCCGTGGGCATAGGAGAGTGCGTCCGTTACCTGGCGCAGGATCCTGATGGTTTCCTTCACAGAGAGGCGGCCTTCGCGGGCAAGTCTCACCCGCAGTGACTCGCCGTCCACGTAGGGCATGACGAAATAGAGGAGGCCGTCAGCCTCTCCTGAGTCGTGGAGTGGAAGGATGTGTGGGTGGTTTAGCCCGGCCCCGATGGTGATCTCGCGGAGAAAACGCTCTGGGCCGAGAATGGCTGCGAGCTCGGGACGAAGGACCTTGAGAGCCACCTGGCGCTGGTGTTTGAGATCCTCCGCGAGGTACACCGTCGCCATGCCGCCGATACCGATCTCGCGCAGAATCTGGTAGCGGTCGGCAAGAGCAATCTTGAGCTGC
>JBDHDY010000283.1:0-8009 GCA_039591275.1 Gemmatimonadota bacterium
GTCGACGACGAGATCGCCGGGCTGTGCAAACGGCTCCGGGATGGAGTGGACACGTCCAAGCCCAAGGATCTTCTCGACGACATCGCCAAGGTCGGGCCGGGAGGCCACTTCCTGATGCAGGAGAGCACCCTGAAGGCCTGCCGCAGCGACGAGTTCTTCGCCCCGAGCCTGTGCGATCGCCACACGTTCGAGCGCTGGAGCGATTTGGGCCGTCCGGATGTCTACAAGAAGGCGCGGACGAGGGTGGAGGAGATCCTCGGCTCGCCCCAGAGAGACCCGCTGCCGGACGGCGTCCTCGGCAAGCTCGAGGAGATCGCCTGCAGGGCGGATGAACAGCTGAAGTAGGAGGCCGGTGAAGTAGGCCAGCGAGTTTGAGGATGTCGGATCGGTCCTTTCTCGCCGCGTGTGGAAGCTGTCAAACGGGTTCGCCGGACTGTAAGATAAGTGCTTGAGGAGAAAGGGCCAACGCGACATGCCCATGCCGCCAAAACTCGCTGGACTACCGCAGGAGTCGATGATGGATGCCACAAATTCACGGCGAACATTCTTGAAGGGTGCGGCGGTTCTGGGGTGCAGTGCGTTAATTGGTCCGGACCATTTGCTGCATGGTCAGAATTTGGCGGTTGGAGAAACACGTCAGATTGACCTGGTGATCGAAGGCGGGATGGTGATTGATGGTTCGGGCAAGGCGCCTTTTGCGGCCGATGTTGGAATTGTCGGAAGCAAGATCGCGGCAATCGGGAAGTTGAATGATGCCAAAGCGACCGTCAGAATCAATGCGCAAGGTCTGGCTGTCGCGCCGGGGTTCATTGATATACACGCGCATACGAATCTGAGGCGAAACCCCAAAGCGCAGAGCAAAATCTTTCAGGGTGTCACGCTGGATATCACAGGGCCTGATGGCGGCAGCCCATTTCCCCGGCGACTCAAGAGAGACGATACAACCGAAGCTCCACAATCGATAAGCGAATTTTCCAATTACGGCCGCTGGGTCGACTCCTACAAAAGTACACCCATTGCGATGAACCTGGGATCGTTCGTCGGGTTTGGGACGGTGCGGGAACTGGTGCTCGGGAACAGTTCGCGCAAGCCGACAATAAAGGAGTTGGAATTGATGAAAGACCTGGTGCGACAGGCGATGGAGCAGGGGGCGCTGGGGCTTTCATCAGGCCTGGAGTATTTGCCCGGTGTTTTTGCCAGTACCGAGGAGATCATCGAAGTTGCCAGGGCCGCGGCGGAATATGGCGGAGTCTATCAGACACATATGCGCGGTGAAGACCAAGGCGTGTTGGCTGCCCTGGATGAAGCGATTCGCATTTCGCGGGAAACAGGACTGGGGCTAGTGGTGACGCATTTCAAGGTGACCGGCCCCCCAAACTGGCACATGCTAGATGAGGCGATTGCAAAGATCGAACGGGCACGACAGGAAGGCTTGACGTTGCACTGCGACCGATATCCCTATACGGCATGGAATTCGGGATTCGGTAGTTTCTATCCAACGTGGGCCAGCGAGAACGGAAAGCTCAGGGAGCACCTGAAGGATCCGCAGCAGCGTAAGAAAATGAAACCTATTACCGAGGGCTGGGTAGAACAAAACGGGGGTTGGAATTCGCTGATGATTAGCGGGGGTGTGCCTGAAGGTGATGAGGGGTTGATCGGTAGGCGAATCGGTGATTTAGCAGAAGAGCGGGGGGTCGAACCCTATGAATTCATTTCGGATCAGCAGATGAAGCGTGGTGTGAGCGTTATTGGTTTCGGTATGAGCCAGGAGAATACGGACCGCATTATTGGTCTGCCTTATTGTGCCATTGCCTCTGATGGCGGGGCTTTTGCTGCGTCAAAGGGCGCAGGTGGTCATCCTCGCAGTTTCGGAACATTTCCAAGGGCGATTCGATATTACGTTCGTGAGAAGAAAACGATGCCCCTGGAGGAGATCGTTCGCAAGATGACTTCGCTGCCGGCGGACATCATGGGATTGAATGACCGGGGGCGCCTGAAGGAAAGAATGAATGCCGATGTCGTGGTATTTGATGCTGAAAATATTACGGACAAAGCAACTTATCTTGAGCCGGGTCAATACTGCCAGGGGGTAGTCCATCTGGTGATCCATGGGCAGCAAGTGATCAAGAATGGTAAGCAAATCAATGCGATGTCCGGGAAAATTGTCTCACGTATTTCGGCTTAATTTCATTGACATCGCTGATCGACTTTCTTACCCTGCTTCAACCTGTCCCTCCTGAAGTAGTCCAGCGAGTTTGAGACTGTCGGATCGGTCCTTTCTCGCCACGTGTGGAAGCTGTCAAACGGGTTCACTGGACTGTAAGATAAGTGCTTGAGGAGAAAGGGCCAACGCGACATGCCCTTGCCGCCAAAACTCGCTAGACCACCGCAGAGCTTCGACTCTTGAAACTTCGTCGAGATCTCACCCCTCTCGCCCTGATGGCGACCACGTTCGCCCTGCTGTGCGGCGGGCCGTACGGCACCGAGGAAGCGGTGCCGTACGCGGGCCCGGGCCTGGCGATCGGCACGCTGATCGTGATGCCCTTCATCTGGGCCCTGCCGTACGTCCTGCTGGTGGCGGAGTTGGGCTCGTCGTTGCCCCTACAGGGCGGCGTCTACAAGTGGTTTCGTGCCGCCTACGGCCGTTTCTGGTCGTTCCAGCTCAGCCTCCTCGACTGGATCTGCTGGGCGCTGGATGCCGCGCTCTATCCTCCGCTCCTCGCCGGATACCTCACGACGCTGCTTCTCGGCGGCTCGAACCGCTGGATCAACTGGGGCATCTGCCTGGCCGTGATCTGGGCGTGCACGTGGATGAATGTCCGCGGGATAAAGAGCACGGCCCGGGCTTCCATGATCATTAGCCTCGTCACTCTGGCTCCGGTGTTCGTCATCGTCCTGATGGGATTGCCGAAGATCGATCTCTCCAACCTCTTGCCGTTGACGGCGGGGGACAAACCGTTCGGCTCGGCGCTCAACTACGCTCTCATCTGGGCGCTTTGGAACTACTCCGGCTACGCGGGGCTGGCGAGCGCCAGCGAGGAAATCGTGAAACCCGAGCGAAGTTACCCGAAGATACTGTTGATCTTCCTGCCGCTGTCGGTGGTCGTCTACGCGTTTCCGATGATCGTGGCGCTGAGCGTCACCCCGGACTGGCAATCCTGGGAGACCGGCCACTACACGCTCGTGGCCGCCACCCTGGGCGGGGTTGGGCTGATGATCGCTACCTCGGTGGGGGCCCAGTTCGCGCAGGTGGGGCTCTTCAACAGCGTGCAGATCGTGATATCGAGGATGCCCTACGCCATGGCCCGCGACGGCCTGCTACCGCCGTGGTTCGCAAAGCTGCATCCACGCTACGGAACCCCGGCGCGCCTCCTGATCCTCCAGGGCCTCTTCTACAGCGCCCTGACGTTCCACTTCGGTTTCGTGGAGCTGCTGGTGGTGAGCACGTGGCTCAGCCTGCCCATCTACCTGGCTACGTTCATCGCGCCGCTGATCCTGCGCTGGAAGCGCCCGGATCTGCGCGGCCCCTTCCGCATCCCGGGCGGCTGGCCCGTGATCATTCCCTTGGCCGCGCTTCCGTTCGCCATCGCCCTCTACGTCCTCGTCAACGTGCTGCTCACCCAGGGGCTGGACGTCCTCCTCATGGGGTTTTTCTTCCTGGCCGTCATTCCGCTGGTCTATCTCTGGGCCCGCCGGGAAAGCCGCAAACGCGGAATCACGCTTCCGGATGTAGAGTAGAGCCTTAAGGCAAGGTGTAGTGGATCAGCGAAAGTAGACGGCGCTTGGACGGGCGATGTGGTCGAGAATGAGATGAGTTTTTGGACACCAGGCGATTACGCTTCCTGCCCCGGAGGATCCCGGCGGATCAGGCCGGCGCCCAGGCTCAGGGCCTTGACGCCGGTCTCGGCGATGGCCGGTCTCTGGAAGGTCTTCATGGCGCGGGCCAGCGCCTCGACCGGGTAGGCGCCGGTCTCCTGCAGGAACGCACCGAGCGCGGCGGTCGCCACGCCGAGCGGACCGACCTCCCGGCGGATCGACTGCAGGGCCAGCGGGCGCACCCGGGCCGGCGTCGGCGGCAGCTCGAGCGAATCGTCGACGTAAACCACGCATGACGCCGGCAGCTTCGCCATCCGGCCGCGGATCCGCCGCACCCCGTCCTCCGAAATCAGCACCACGTAATCCGGCGAGTCGATCCCGGTGTAGTCGATGCGCTCCGGGCTCAGGACGATCTCGGCCACCGAGTGGCCGGTCTTGACGGTAATCGGGTAGTCGTCCTTCTGCGTGGCCTGCAGGCCGGCGAAGATCCCGCCTTCGGCGAGCAGCGTCGCCGTCGATTTGATCTTCTGTCCCGCGCTGCCGGCGATGATGATCCCGGTCTGCCGCTCGAGCTGATGACCCCGGCCCGGCTCGATCGGCGGCTTGTTCCGGACGGCCGGCGTGCCGCCCGCGCACGACCGACGGTAGTGCTCGGTGTACTCGGCGCGCGGCTTATCGACCTGCCGGCCGAGCCGGAACCCGAGACGCTCCATCAATTCGAACAGCCCTTTCTTCTTCAATTCATTCTGCGGCTGGTAGTACGCCGTGCAGAGCTCCCAGACGTCGACCATGGCGAACCCCGGCTGCTCGATCGCCTGGGCAATGATGTCCGGCAGGTCCTTGTCGAAACCGGTGGTGCGGTGCACCCAGGCCGCCCCGGCCGCCGCCGCGGTGGCGCAGAGATCCATCGGGGCCTCCACGTTGCCCCAGGGGGTGTCGGCGGTCACCCCGCCGGTCGGGGTGGTAACCGAGTGCGGTCCGCCGGTCGTTGCGTCGCGCCACATTGAGAAGGTGGGTACCCCCGATGCCGCAGGCCCCGTCCCCCATCACTGCGATGACGTTCAGCTCGGGGCGGGCCAGCTTCAGCCCGCAGGCGTAGGTAATCGATCGACCGTGCAGCCCGTGGAACGCGTTGGTGATGAAGTGCCGGCAGGTGAGCCCGATGCAGCCGATGTCGGTGACGATCACCACTTCGGCGGGATCGCGCTGCAGCTTCACCAGCGCCCGGTCGAGTGCCCGAACCAGCAGGTCGTGCCCGCACCCCGGGCAGAACGGAAGCGGCCCGATCTCGGGGTTCAGGTAGGTCTCGTAACGGGCGCCGTTCACAGGAGCCCCCCGCGATCGAGGATCTCCTGTGGCGAGACGAGGGTCGTGTTCATCTTGCCGACGCTGACCACCTCCACGCCGCGCGGAGCGAGGCGCTCCACCTCGAGGACGTACTGCCCCATGTTCATCTCCGGCACCACGATCCGGCGCACGCCGTTCATGGCGCGCCGGACCGCCTTCTCCGGCACCGGGAAGAGCGTTTGAAGGACGAGCGACGAGACCTTTCTCCCCTTCTCGCGGGCCCGGCGGACCGCCACCGACGCCGACCTCGAGGTGACTCCGTAACTGAGCACGAGCGTCTCGGCGTCCGGCTGGAGATCCTCCTTCACGAGGGCGATCTCATCGACGGCCCCGTCGATCTTGGCATGGAAGTGGTCGATCATCGCCTGGATCGTCTCCGGATCGCCGGTGAGGTAGGCCCCCTTGTCGTGCATCGAGGTGGTGAACCGGGCGACGTACTCGCCGCCGAACTCGCTGAACGCCGGAACATCCTCGGGGCGCTCGAACGCATGCGGCAGGTAGCGCGCCTCCCCGGGCGGCAGGCGCTTTCGATCGACGCGCTCCGGGAGATCGATCGATTCGAGATCGACGGTCTCTTTGGTGACGCCAATCTCCTTGCTGGTCATCAGGAAGACCGGCGAGCGGAACGTTTCGGCGAGATTGAACGCCCGGTAGGTCAGCAGGTAGGCCTCCTCCACCGTGGCGGGGCTGAGGGCGATGACCGGCTGGCCGCCCGACGTGACCCAGCGCGCGAACTGGATGTCCCCCTCGGCGCCCTTGGTGGCCGATCCGGTCGCCGGCCCCTGGCGCTGAACGTCGACGATGACCATCGGAACCTCGCCCATGATCGCCAGGCCGATGTTCTCGCTGTAGAGGCTGATCCCGGGGCCGCTGGTGGCGGTGAGCACCTTGCGGCCGGCCATGGCGGCGGCGATGCAGAAGCCGATCGAGGCGATCTCGTCCTCGGCCTGGATCACCATGCCACCGTTCCCGGGCAAGGACTGGTTCATATACTGGAGGATCGAGGAAGCGGGCGTAATGGGGTAACCGGCGAAGAAGTCGCACCCGGCCCGAACCGCGGCCCGGGCGATCGCTTCGTTGCCTTCGATGAATTCGTAGGCCATGCGCCATCCTGCGCGGGCAGGCCGGCAGCGGTGAGGATCGCCGACGCCCGGGATTGAACATTGATAATATCGCTGCCGGCCCATCGGCCGTGTGCCAGTCTACCAGCCCACGGAGGCCGAATGGCACATGCTGCGATAAAGCTTCTGGTGGCTCCCCCCGCGGGTACAAAAAGATGCGGGCAGGAGATCGTTATACTGGACCACCCCCCGGTTCTTGCTGGGGTAGAGGGTGAAGTAGTCCAGCAAGTTTGAGCATGTCGGATCGGTACTTTCTCGCCACGTGTGGAAGCTGTCAAGCGGGTTCACTCCGAGAAGAACTTTCAGGGGATCGGTGCCGGACTGTAAGATAAGTGCTTGAGGAGGAAGGACCAGCGCGCCATGCCCTTGCCGCCAAAACTCGCTGGACTACTACACCGGACTGTAAGATAAGTGCTTGAGGAGGAAGGGCCAACGCGACATGCCCTTGCCGCCAAAACTCGGTGGACCACTACACCGTGACTATACCCAATAACTCGAACGATGCGCCCCGTCTTCTAAAGGGCCTCGGCCTCGTAGCGGCTGTGGCATTGATGGTCACGCAGGCGATTGGGACGGGCGTATTCGTTAAAGCTCGAGTCATGATCTGCAATGTCGGCACTCCCGGGATGGTGCTGTTGGCGTACGTAGTGGCCGGTCTGTTTACATTGGCGGCTGCGTTGATCTGGGCGGAATTGGGGACGCTGATGCCGCGCTCCGGAGGAGCGTACAACTATATCGGCGCGGTATACGGCAGGCTCTGGGCGTTCCTCTATGGTTGGATGACGACGTTTATCGACGGTGCCGCGGGCATCGCCGCCGTGGCGATTGTGTTCGTCATATTTTTCAACGATCTGCTCGGGGGCGCTCTTTCGGCCGGTGTCTCTGCTCTGCTCGTTGCGGCAACCCTGGTATTCGTCACCGCCCTTAACTTGGCATCCGTTCGGTCTACTGGATCACTTGTGACCGTAGTCACAGGACTCAAGGTAGCGCTGTTGATCGGCATTGCCGGCTGCGCATTCTTCTTCGGGGATGGATCGTGGGCCAACTACGCATCAGGTGATGCGGTCGGCACTTGTGAGGGCGTACCGGCGGGAGCGCGCGCGGGACTCGCTGGCTTCGGAGCCGCCATCATTGCAGCGCTGTGGAGCTATAGCGGGGCGGCGACAATTGTTGATGTCGCCGAAGAAGTGCGCGATCCGACTCGAACACTGCCGCGTGCATTACTCAGCTCCGCGCTGACTCTCATTGGCCTGTACGTGCTCATTAATGCTGCCTATTTTTACGCGCTCTCGCCGGACACGGTCGCGAGCATCCCGGAATCGTCCTCGGTCGCCGGCGCGGTTATCGCACGTGTCGTCGGCGCGGCCGCTTCCACACTCATGGCGGCCGGGCTGATGCTGTCCTCGTTCGGCTCTCTGCACTGTTCCGTGTTGACTACGGCACGCTATCCTTTCGCGATGGCGCGAGACGGACTTTTGCCGTCCGTATTCGCGGCCGTGTCCCGAAACTCTCACGTCCCGACCAACGCGGTGCTACTGCTGGGCGTCTGCGCCATCGCTTTCGCGATCTCGGGAACCTTCGATGTGCTCACAGACATGACTATCTTTGCCGTGTTGATCTTTGAAATCTTAGCAGTGGTGGCGATCTTCGTCTTTCGCAAACGAGTACCTGCGACGCCACGTATTTATCGCTCATGGGGTTATCCTATTCTGCCTGTCGTATATC
>JBDHDY010000284.1:0-4788 GCA_039591275.1 Gemmatimonadota bacterium
CCGATCCAGCCGAGGCCCAGGCTGGCCAGCGTAATGCCCAGCTGTGTCGCCGAGATGTACCGGTCCAGCGATTGTATCGCCTTTAGGACGAGCTTAGCTTGTGTGTCTCCCTCGCGGGCGAGTGCCTCAATGCGCGTTCGGCGTGACGCGACGAGTGCAAACTCGGCTGCGACGAAAAAGGCGTTGGCGGCAACAAGAACGAGGACTGCGAGACCGCGCCAGAGCAATGATGCTAGGGAGATTTCTTCCATCGGAGCGCCGTGTGTGCGGTGATCAGCAGGTGAGCCAAATGCCGACCGTGGCACGGCTCACGGGCTCGCTACTGACTTTGGAGTCCCACGGTGTAAACGCTCGGCGGCAGCGGAGCGCCATGTGCGGAGTTGCCCCCTCGCTGACGAACGTCGTGCTCGGGTTCAGTGGAGGTGCAGCAAAAAACGCATCCACAGCAACCGACAGTTTTGCCGTGGAGGCGCTTCTAAGCAACGAGGCTGGTAATGGATCGTCGTCCATGTACGTTCATCAAAACATAACCTGGCCGGCCCAAACCGCCAGACAGGGCTCGGTCCTCGTGAGAAACGCCAGGTGAGCACCGTGGAACACTCCGTCGGCGGGGTTGGCTGCAGCTCCCGGTCGCGCTGGTCTGGCCTAGGTGCGCACACTCGGGCACTCACGGTGGTGTTGGTTATCAGCGCCGTGTTCATGGCCGTCGAGGTCGTGGGTGGACTCCTTGCCAATTCCCTCGCGCTGCTTGCGGACGCCGCACACATGCTCACGGACGTTGCCGCCGTGGCGCTCGCGCTGTTCGTCGCCTGGATCGCTGGACGACCGGCGACGCCGGAAAAAACGTACGGATACCTCCGCCTCGAGATCCTGGCCGCGCTGGTGAACGGCACGGCCCTCTTTGTAATCGCAGGGTTGATCGTGTGGGAAGCCATCGAGCGACTCGGGCGCCCTCCCGACGTGGAGCCGTGGATACTATTCGGCGTCGCCAGTGCCGGTTTGGTGGCCAATCTGATCTCGATGCGCATTCTGCATCGGGGACATGCACACTCCCTCAACATTCGAGGGGCCTATCTGCACGTGGTGAGCGACCTGCTCGGCTCGGTCGGTGCGATCGTTGCGGGTGCCGTCATCCTCGTGACCGGTTGGACGCTTGCCGATCCCCTCATCTCGGTGGTCATTGCCCTCCTCATCTTGAGTAGCGCCTGGCGACTGGTGCGGGAGAGCGTCGACGTCCTGCTCGAGGGAACGCCCCCGCACATCTCGATGAGGGATGTGGAGGCTCAGATCGCCGGGATTCCGGGAGTCAGCGACGTCCACGACCTGCACGTTTGGACGGTGACGAGCGGAGTGGTGGCCATGAGTGGCCACGCCGTCGTTCCGGATCCTGGTGTGGGTCAGCAAGTGCTCGAAGCCGTGCAGTCGCGCATGGAGGGGCTTGGGATACACCATATCACCGTGCAGATCGAGCAGGATCCGATGTGCGATGACGAGTACGGCCCGTGATGGGTTGCCGCGCGCTAGGGGCCTCAGCTGTACTGCGCTTCCGTTTTCTCGGGCGCGCTTGTAAGCTTGTGTAAATCAAAGGTTTACACTTTGCACATTCGAAACATCGCCATCATCGCCCACGTAGACCACGGCAAGACGACGCTGGTCGACAAGATGCTGCGGCAAGCAGGGGTCTTTCGGGACAACCAGCAACTCGTGGATCGGGTGATGGACTCCAACCCCCTCGAGCGCGAGCGCGGGATCACCATCCTTTCAAAGAACGCGTCCCTGCGCTGGCGCGGCACCAAGATCAATCTGGTGGACACACCCGGACACGCCGACTTCGGAGGTGAGGTTGAGCGGATACTCCGGATGGTGAACGGCGTACTCCTTCTCGTGGACGCGGCAGAAGGGCCCATGCCGCAGACCCGATTCGTCACGAGTAAGGCGCTGGGTCTGGGTCTGCTCCCGGTCGTTGTGATCAACAAGGTGGACCGATCAGATGCGAGGCCCGATGCAGTGCACGACGAGGTCCTGGACCTGTTCATCGACCTCGATGCGTCACCGGAGCAGCTGGATGCGGCTTTTTTGTATGCGTCGGCCAAAGAGGGAGTTGCGTCCGACACCCTGGATCATCGGGGCCACAGTTTGGAGCCGCTCTTCCAGGCCATCGTCGACCACGTCCCTCCTCCCGCTTGTGAAGTGGATAGGCCTTTCCAGATGCTCGTGTCGACGATCGATCATTCG
Source organism: Gemmatimonadota bacterium (assembly GCA_039591275.1). Taxonomy (GTDB): domain Bacteria; phylum Gemmatimonadota; class Gemmatimonadetes; order Gemmatimonadales; family GWC2-71-9; genus JBDHDY01. The sequence goes on from JBDHDY010000284.1 coordinate 2,236, forward strand.
CCGTACCTCGGGCGCCTTGCGATCGGCCGGATCGAACATGGCGCCCTGGGAGTGGGGCAAGCCGTCGCGTTTCTCCCGTTGGGTGATCCGGGTGCGGTCCCGGCCTCCGAGGCCGATTACGGCCGGATCGCAAGCCTGTATGGGTTCGAGGGATTGAAGCGGATCGAGATCGAGCGGGCGGAAGCTGGTGACATTGTCGCGCTTGCAGGATTGGACGACATCGAGATCGGTAAGACTTTGACAGATCCGGAGCACCGCGAGCGGCTTGCGGGGATCGCGGTGGAGGAGCCGACCATATCGGTGGATTTCCTGGTCAACAACTCTCCTTTTGCCGGGCGTGATGGGAAGTTTGTGACCACACGGCAGGTACGGGACCGGCTCTACCTGGAGTGCGAGCGGAACGTTGCGCTTAGGGTCGAGGACACCGACCGACCGGAGGCGGTGACCGTTTCCGGTCGTGGGGAGCTGCATCTTTCCATTCTGATGGAGACAATGCGGCGCGAGGGCTACGAGTTTCAGGTAAGCCGGCCCCGGGTCATCACGAAGGAGGGACCCGGGGGGGAGCGACTCGAGCCGTACGAGGAGTTGGTGGTAGAGGTGCCGGAGTCTATGATCGGCACGGTCATGGAGAAGCTCGGTCCCCGGCGGGGCGAGGTCCTCGAAATGGGCCATGCGGACAGGGGCCGTTCCCGGGTGCGGTTCCGGCTCCCGGCGCGGGGTTTGTTCGGGTATCGGGGCGAATTCTTGACGGACACCCGCGGCGAGGGAATCATGCACCACCGGTTTCTGGAGTATGGGTCGTGGGGAGGGCCGATTCCCGGTCGAACCCGGGGCGTTCTGGTGGCGGACCGCGAGGGGATCACCGTCGGGTACGCACTCTTCAATTTGCAGGAACGGGCCAGCATGTTTGTGGAACCGGGGGAGGCCGTGTACGAAGGGATGATTGTGGGAGAGCACGTGCGCCCCGGCGACCTCGAGGTGAACGTGGCGAAGGAGAAAAAGCTCACGAATATGCGAACGACGGCGTCGGACGAGATGATTCGCCTCGAGCCGAGTCGTGTCATCACGCTCGAATTGGCGCTGGAGTTCATCGAGGAGGATGAGTTCATAGAGGTGACGCCGGAGGCGATCCGGCTTCGGAAACGCGCGCTCAAAGCTTCGGACCGGCGAAAGCTTGCGCGGGAGGCGGGTCGGGCCGCCGCACAGTCATAAACACTCGACTTGGTGGTGGTGCCACTGCGATCGTAGGAGGACTCCACGATGTCCTGGGAGACGTTGATTTCGTTGGTCCTCGCCAGCCCGGAGGAAGACGAGGACGATCTCGACGACGAAGAATTCGACGATTTCGAGGAAGACGACGCGCTAGAGGACGAAGAGGACGAGGAGGACGAAGAGGATGAGGAGGATGAGGACGATTACGACGACGAGTTCGATGACGCGCCGCCGCGCCGCCGCAAGCCCCCCGAGTGGGATTGACACCAGGTGACTGATTGCTCTTGCCCCCGGGGAGTGCGATGGGCAGGGGCGATGACTGTGGGTGCTTCGGCGCAGCGCCTGGCACTTTGCGATGGGGGGGGCGGGGGCCTACATTATGCAACTTGCAGGGGCCAGTAGCTCAGGTGGTTAGAGCGCACGCCTGATAAGCGTGAGGCCGGAGGTTCAACTCCTCCCTGGCCCATGGCCACAGATAGCGCAGATGCCGCAGATCAACGCTGATCTGTGGCATTTGCGTTCTTCTGAGTTATCTGTGGCTCTGGATGAGCCGCCTTATCTCCGGTTTTGGTCCGAAGTTTAGAAGGAGACCGAGCGTCAGACCGGTGGCCCGGAGCGTGTTGAGGACCTGAGCTTCGTGTGCAGGCATGAGGTTGGGTAGGGCCTTGAGTTCCACGAGCACCGTGTGCTCGACGACAAGGTCCGCTCGGAAGAGACCTACCCGCTGGCCTCGAAACCACACTGACACCGGCTGTTGACGATCTACCTGGAACTCGAATTCGCGCAGTACGATGGCGAGAGCCCGTTCGTACACGATTTCGTGGAACCCCGCACCGAGCGCATTATACACCTCGTAAAACGCACCGATGATACGGTGAGTGAGCATCGAGTGCGGGTAGGCAGCGGGTGCAGTGGGCTCCATTGCGCTAGGCGAAGGTAAGGGCACTAGCAGCTGCCGAGCGGATTCGATTCATGCGGGACGTACCAAATCTGCGCAAATCTGTGGTATCTGTGTGATCAGCGGCTGAGGTTCAACTCCTCCCTGGCCCATGAGAGCTGCCGACGACCGGCCGCCGGCTGCCTGCCAAGAATAAGACGGGTTACGAACCAGTAGGCCCACTCGGCAATCCAATGCTCAGTGGGTCTTCTTGCACCCAGAGCGGCGGCGGTGTCGATTGGTGGTGTCGAATGACTACCCCTGGGCCGAGGCTCGAACCGGCCTCCTCGTAGCAAGAGCCTCTCGCATCGTCGCTTCATCGGGCCGCTGGTAACACTTGAGGACTGTCTGCGGTTCTTTCCACCCACCCAAGTAGCAAAGATCGGTTAGCGGTGTGTGCTTCA
>JBDHDY010000285.1:0-5347 GCA_039591275.1 Gemmatimonadota bacterium
TGAACTCCGGTGGCCGCTTCTGCAGAAAGGCCTCCACCCCTTCCTCTTTGTCTTCTGAGGAGAAGATCAAACCGAACAGTGTGGTTTCGTGTCGCAGCCCCTCGTCGAGCGAGGTCCGGACGCTTGCCCGAACGGCCTCCTTGATGAGCCGCAGAGCGACAGGGCTCTTCTTAGCAATGATGCCGGCGAGCTCTCGAGCTCGCGTCGCGAGTTTTTCGGCAGGTACCACTTCATCCGCTAGGCCGATGCGGTACGCCTCTTCTGCGCTGATGATCTCGCCGGTGTAGAGCAGCCTGAGCGCCCTGCCGAGTCCTACCAGGCGTGGCAGTCGCTGAGTGCCACCGCCCCCGGGCATGATCCCGAGATTGATCTCCGGTTGGCCGAACTTGGCCTTATCGGAGGCGAGCCTGATGTCGCACGCCATAGCTAGCTCACAACCACCTCCCAAACAGAACCCGTTGATGGCGGCTATGATGGGTTTCGGAAACTCGTCCGCCGCGTCGAACACCGACGGTTCCTTCATCACTCTAAACTGGTCGATGGCGGTTCGGCCCTCGAACTCTCCTATGTCGGCTCCGGCCACGAACGCTTTTTCGCCAGCTCCCGTGAGGATCGCCACGCGGACGTCCGAGTTGTCCCGCAATTCGGTCAGCGTGGTGACCAACTGCTGGCGGGTTGGGATGTTTAGCGCGTTGAGTTTGTCGGGACGATTGATCGTAATAGTGGCGATCTGCCTGTCGATCTGGGTCAGGACGTTTTGGTCGTCGGCCATTCGTAAAACCCTTTCCCTGTCTTCTTGCCGAGCTCCCCCTCACGCACCTTCTTGACGAGGATCTCAGGGGGCTCAAAATGCGCGTCGCCCAGCTCCCCATGCAAGTACTCGGCGATGGCGAGCCTTACATCCAATCCCACGAGGTCCGAGACCCGCAGCGGGCCCATCGGGTGACCGTAGCCAAGGGTCATTGCCTTGTCGATGTCCTCGGCACTGGCGACATCCTGTTCGAGCATGCGCATTGCCTCCAAGCCGAGGACCACTCCGAGACGAGACGACGCGAAGCCGGGACAATCCCGAACCACGATGGGGACTTTGCCCATCCGAACGGTCACCTCTCGTGCTGTCTCCACAACTTCGTCTCCGGTTTGGTCGTGCCTGACGAGCTCCACCAGTTTCATGATGTGAACCGGGTTGAAGAAATGCATGCCCAGCACCCAATCTGGGCGTTTGGTGGCGGTGGCGATAGCAGCCACAGAGAGGGAGGAAGTATTCGTGGCCAGAATCGCATTGTCAGGTGCTATGGCGTCGAGCGTGCGAAACAGGTCGCGCTTCATCTGGAGGTCCTCCACGACTGCTTCGATGACCAGATCCGCGTCTGTCACTGCTTCGGTGAGATCGGAGGCAAGCTCAATCTTCGCCATCGCGGCGTCCGCGTCTTCCTCAGCCAACTTTCCCCGAGCAACTCCCCCCTTCAAGTTGTTGCGGATCCGCTCCACTGCTGAGGGCAATGCTGCTGCCACATTGTCCGTGAGTGCGACGGTGAAGCCGGCTACCGCCGCTATCTGGGCGATGCCGTGGCCCATGGTGCCGGCGCCGATTACCGTGACCTTGTTCAATCGATCACCTTCCTCACGACATCAGGTTTGTTGGAACAGATCCCGTCGACGTCCATTGCACACAACTCGCTCATGCGCACAGGATCGTCCACGGTCCATGCATAGATCTTGGCGTTCGCGCGATGCACTGCCGTAACAAGCCGACCGTCAATGAGCGACTGCTCTTGCCAGAGTTCCGTTGCCCCGGTGATCTCGAGAGGGCGAAGAGGGTCCAGCGGATATGATGACGAGAGCACCCCTGCAGAGGTGTTCGGGCGTTTTTCGAGCAGACGCTTGATGATTCGGTGATCGAAGGAATGTATGTGGCAGTGAGAGGGTTCCGGTGCTTTCTCGATGATCTCAAAGAGGTGCCGGTCGTTTGCCGGATCAAGCGTTTTGACTTCCACGAACACGAGCATGCGTGGGCCCAGTGTGTCCAAGGCATCGCTTAGTGTGGGAATGGGCTCGCCATTGGGCAGCTTGCGGGTGCGCACTGCCTCGAGTGTGAGCGCACGTATGCGAGTGTTGCCGAGGGCCTCGTCGTGGTGTACGACGAGCGCGGCATCGGCCGTGTCGTGAACGTCCAGCTCGACCCCGTCCGCCCCGAGCGTTACCGCCGCTCGAAACGCGGCGACGGAGTTCTCCGGCTCGTAGGCCGAGGCCCCTCTATGTGCTATGACCAGCGGCACTCAGTGGTTCTCTGAGTAATTAGAAGAACAACCCATCGAAACTCAATTCGCTGCGCGTGACGGCAGGTCCTTCCGCGCGCTGGAGGTGCGCGCACATGCCAGGAATCCCAAAATCCGCGACCGCGCACCTACGCGCGCCACAGGACCCACCGCAACACCTGCAAGAACTCGAATCGCTGCGCGTTGCGGCAGGTCCTTCCGCGCGCTGGAGGTGCTTTCCCATTGGCAGGTGTCCTAAGAACTCCAACCGACGCACCTACGCGCGCTGCAGGACCAACCGCAATGCTTGCGGAACCGAGATACGTCTGAGTGCTGGAGCAGCGGATGATCAGCGTCCATCAGCTTGTTTCTGCGACAATCTGTGGCCCTAGCTCGTTTCTGCGGTCGTCCGCGGTTCTATCCAGTCCTTGTCCTTCACGATATCGTTGAGCTTCTTGTAGTCCTCCTCGGACGGCGTGACCGAAGCGAAGTACTTCTCGTACGGTTCCGGACTCATAGGGTTGCCGTCGATGTCGAAGCACTGGTGCGCGTACATGCCGATCTTCCGGTTGAACTTGAGATCGGGCACCTTCAGATAACGGTCCGGATCCGAGATGTGTCTGTTCAGTCGGTCTACCAGTCGGACACACTCTTCCCGATAGAGGCCGCGTGACGCTTCGTTCAGCTGGCCTTTGTCTGCTTCGCGCTCGTTCTCGCGCTCGTCGAAGCGCCCCTTCAATCCCCACACATAGGCCCAGTGGGCCGAGGAGGAATTGTCAGTTCCGAAAAGATCGAAAGCCGTGGGGACCCATTTGTTGAAGAACTTTTGCATCAACTCCGGCTGGACGCGGCCGGCCTTGATGATCCGCTGGAGGCCGCTGTTTCCGGTGCCCAGATGATAGCTCTCCTCCTTGAGCATCGGACCCATCGAGCGTGCCAGGGGGTCGAACGCCGAGGTGGATAACATCTTCAGCTGGAACTTGCCGTCGCGATCGATGAACTGCGTGTATGTGAAGAAGTCGAGCCAGTTATCTACGATTTCATTGAAGCTGCCGAGCAGGCGCTCGCCTTCGATGGCCGTGCGCTCCAGGAGCTTGGCGGCCTCACGGCGCCCCTCGTCGCCGAAGTGCTCGCAGAGGAGGTAAGACATCTGCCAGCCGTGGCGCATCTCTTCACACATGACGCGCATGATGGACAGCATGTCGTAGTCACTCGGCGGATATTGGATAAGGTTGCGCTGCTGCTCCACGGATGCAAACTCCGTGTCGCCCTGGTAGACGATCAGATTCATGAGCGCATCCCGGATCCTTTGGTCGGGAATGTGCATGAGGGTCGGCCACTTCCGTTGGCCTTTGTAATGGCCGAACTCGATACTCTCGGCTTCCGGCGCACCAAACTTGATGTCGAATGCAAAATCCCGGAGTTCGTTTCGCTCGAGACCGATCTTGCCCTGCCAGTGGTAGAAGTAGTCGGTCCAATCGTCCCAGTTGTGCAGCTTGCGCATACTGTAGCTCCTCAGGTTCCGCTGAAAGTGGGTGGACGTTTCTCGAGGAATGCGGTGAGTCCTTCCTTTGCGTCGTTGCTACCGAAGCAGTGAAGCTGGTGCTCGAGTTCCACATCGAGCATATCGGCAAAGTCTTTCGTGTCGTTTTCGTAGACAGCCTGCTTGATGAGCGCGAGTGAAAGAGGCGGTTGAGCCGCCAGCCTGGTAGCGAGCTTGCTGGTTTCGGCTTGCAACTCATCGGCAGAAACGATGTGGTTGAAGAGGCCAATGCGGTGGCCCTCGGTGGCGTCGATCATCGCCCCCGTGAACATTAGCTCGAGAGCCCGCGACGGCCCGACCAGACGGGGTAGAAAGAACGTGCCTCCCCAATCGGGATGGAGTCCGATCGTGCTGAAGGTCTGACCGATGGACGCTGCTTCTGACGCAATGCGGATATCGCATGCCAGGACGAGATTGGCGCCCCCCCCGGCGGCGGGCCCGTTTACGCTTGCAATGACGGGCTTGGGTGTTTGCCGCACGGCCGTGACCGCTCGACGCCCAGCTTTCACGAGGTCTGCAAAACCGTCAGTGTCGCCGCTTTCCATCAACTGCTTCATGTAGTCGATGTCCGCACCTGCGCAGAACGCGCGGCCCGCGCCGGTAATGACCAATACGCGGACGCGGTCGTCCTCGGCCATCTCGCCAACCGCACGCGCGATCTCCTCACGCATCGTGCCGGCAAAAGCGTTGAGCTTCTCCGGCCGGTTGAGGGTGATGGTGGCGATGCCATCCTCCACTGACACGAGGACATTCTGGTACGTGGACATTTATCCCTTAACTCTCGGGCTCCGTTCGTTAGCTGCCAGCTGCCAGCTACCGGCTGCTTCTCCCGTGCTCTCCGCCTCCGCTGCCAGCGACCAGTTGCCAGCTGTGCAATGCCGTTGGGGACGGGCGGGGCGGCCCGCTCCCCGCTCCCTGCTCCCCGCTCTCTCCTTTACGCCCTCTCAACTATCATGGCGATCCCTTGCCCCACCCCGTGCGTTTGAGGGCATGCACGAGCGTGGTGAGGATCTTTGCGCCGGTGCAACCCAGCGGGTGTCCGAGAGCGATACCGCCGCCGTAGATGTTTACCTTGGCAGGATCGAACTCGAGCTCGCGTATGCACGCCACTGACTGAGCGGCAAATGCTTCGTTCAACTCAATGAGGTCGAGATCGGCCACTTTGAGGCCCGTGCGCTCCAAGACCTTGCGAGTCGCCGGAATCGGTCCGAGTCCCATGCAAGACGGATCGACACCTGCAACTGCCGTGGCCACACTGCTTATCACCAGCAGCGCCGCCGCACCGTCATTGATCCCACTCGAGCTCCCGGCGGTCACCGTGCCCTCGCGCAGAAACGCCGGCTTGAGCTTTGCAAGTTTCTCCATGGTCACGCCCGGCCGCGGGTGCTCGTCGACCTCGAACTGCACCACGCTTCCATCCTTCTGAGGAACTGGCACCGGAACGATTTCGTCATCGAAGACGCGATTGTCCAAGGCGTCTTTCGCTCGGCACTGGCTCTCGTACGCAAAGGCGTCCTGGTCGTCGCGCGTGATGCCGTGCTTCTTG
>JBDHDY010000286.1:0-4764 GCA_039591275.1 Gemmatimonadota bacterium
GGCCATGTCTATTACTACAAGCTGGCCCGGAAGGGTGCGGTCACGGGCGGCATCTACAACTTCATCCGGCACCCCCAATACGTTTCCCTGGCCATTTGCAGCTTTGGTCTGCTGCTGCTGTGGCCTCGCTACATCGTGCTCTTGTCATTCACTGCAATGCTATTTGCCTACTACTTCCTTGCGGACATCGAGGAGCGTGAGTGCGAGGAGAAATTCGGCGAGACTTACATGGGGTACAAGAACAGTACTTATATGTTTGTGCCGTTCAGGGTACCGCTGCTCAACAAGTTGCCCGGGCTTCCGGCGTCGAGACTGAAAAGATACCTCGCGATTATTGCGTTCTACACAGTTGCATCCGTTGCTGCGGTCGGCCTGGCAAACGGATTGAAGAGCTGGTCGTTGAGCAGCCTATATGCTCTGTACTCCGAAGACGCCGCGTTTATCTCTGTGACAGAAGTCGACGAAAGGACTCTCGAACATCTTGTGGCGACCGCGTTGGCAGATCCGGAGGTCCGAGCCCGGCTCGAGCAGAATGGAAGTGGAGCGAACACGAAGTTCATCAACTACGTGCTTCCAGCTGAGCTCTATGTCTCAGAGATCCCCATGAATCCGGTTGAGGGGGCGCAAGGTGAGCATTTTCTACCCAGAGATTACGATAGGAGCTCCTATAAGATCGTGTTCACTAGAGCGGAAGTAAGGCCCGGCGACGAGGTGAAAGGAAGCGACATACTGCTGAACACGATCCGGAGAGTGCCAGTTGTTGAAGTGAGCATTGATCTTTCGCAAAACAAAGTGAGCGAGATAAACGACCCCCCTGCGAGCGTGGCGTACGAAGGTATTCCCGTACCGCTATATTGAGCCACAGATTGTCGCAGACAGACGCAGACGATCGCGGCTATTCTTGAATGTTCCCCCACCACACCATGCACTGAAGAGCGGGCTCCACCATACACCCTGGCGGTGTGGGTGGCGTGGAACAGCCCAGCACTTGACCCCGTCAGGCTAATACTTGACCGCCACTTGATCGCAGCGTCGTAGATTGACCCGGCTCAACCGCTAGAAACGAGCGTTGGGCCAGGGAACCCGCGAAGCCCGCCGGTCCACACGAGTCCGCCTGTTCCGGGAATCGCCAAGCACTGTCGGTACACTGAGGCCCATACTCCAGTCTCTCGCCCGCATCGTCCCGGCCGAGACCATCCGTTCGCGCTGCATCGTCGATGTGAGCGGGAGGTCCAACCATGGTGAAGTCAAAGCGGAGCGTCATTCACGAGATCGATGCCTACCTCGAGGGGGCCGGTGGTGAGTACGGCGAGTGGTACGTTGGCATCGCGTCGGATGCCGAGGATCGTCTGTTCGGTCAACACAACGTCAAGGAAAAAGGGGATCAGTGGATCTTCCGGCATTGTATGTCTTCAGCGGATGCCTGCGACATCGAGAGCCATTTCGTGATTGAGATGGGCACGGACGGTGGGACGGGAGGAGGCAACGAAACCACCGACATGGTGTACGCATATAGAAAGAATGAGCATACAGAGCCGTGAGAGATTGGTGGTTGAACACGTGGCGCGCCCCGTGGCCACCATGAGGTAGCTCCCCATCCATTCCTAAGTAGCATCTTCGTAGCATCTTCCATCATCAGCGTTCCACAATGAGTCACGGGCGTCCGTCACCACCGGGCACGACGACGTGCCACTTGTCGCCACAACGCGAATCTGGTTAATCTGATGCATGGTTGGAGCGCACATCCACTCGTTTGTCGTCGGTAATGGTCGCGCCGCGAAGGTAGCCGCGGTTGCGCTGTCTGCGGCTTTAGCTGCATGCAACGGTCCCGACTGCAATCTCATCGGTGCGCCACAGCCACCCATGTTTCAGGTTCAGGTACGGGACGCAGCCACTGGCGAACCGGCGTGGTGGGGTGCGCAGGGCTATGTCGAGGACGGCGCCTTCCGCGAGGATCTCCACCCATCATCCACCGATCCCAACGATTCGCTCAGAGCGTTGCCGCTGTTCTCGCAAGGTTCGCGAGAGGGCACGTACACCGTGCGAGTCGAAAAGCCGGGATTTCAAGCCTGGTCCGCCACCGGACTCGTGGTGGAAAAAGATGGCTGCTTTCTGACTTCGCACTTCTTAGAGGCACTGCTGGCACGAGCCCCGTGAGATCGCCCTCCTCCCTTCTCCTCCGGGGAACAAAGCGCTCTCACCAGAGTTCAATCTACGATCGGGTTTGACCGGCAAGGGCCCAGTGAGTCCTGACCCGGCAGAGTCAAAGCGGCCTACAATCGCTGCAAACCCCAAACTCTCTACGGCACTTTCGGTGCCCCGGCTTCTGATGGCATGCCATGAAAGCACGACTGAGAAGGCCTGTGCGCGGGATCTGGATCCTCGCGGTGTGGACAGCGGCGGGTGGGTGCGGCGCTCCGGAAGAGCCCGAGGTCGAACAAGATCCTCACTGGTCTGTGGGTGTCTCGCTGCCGGTGCCGTTGAGCCAGTTTGGTGCGGCCGTGTATCGAGGCGCGATCTACGTGGCAGGCGGACTCACTGACGGTGGGTCGGTGGCGGCGGTGTTCCGCTATGCTTCCGGGGCGAATGAATGGGAGCGCGTCGCGGATCTGCCGACGTTCCGCCGCGAAACGCATCTCCTCGTCGCGAGTGACTCACTGTTTGCTGCGGGCGGCTTCAACGTCCCCCCAAACAATGTCCTGTTCGAGGATCAGCGGATGTGGGTGTACGACGTGGAAGGCGACGCGTGGCTCGAGCGCCCTTCCCTGCCGGACGGCCGTCACGATCCGGCCATGGTGAGCACCGGCGACCAGATCATCCTCGTTAGTGGCGGGCTTGGCAGCATGGATCACGGTGGACTGACTCCCGGTGATACCGCGGCTATCTACGACGTGCGGACGGGAGAATGGCGATACAGCTCCAGCGCCATGTCCGTCGCGCGCTCCTCAGCGATGGCAGCCCTCATCCAGGGTAAGATCTACATCTTCGGAGGTGGCAGAGCTACCGACGGAGCGCTGGCGGATGTCATCGAGGTCTATGACGTGGCCTCGGACACGTGGAGTTCGCTTGACGCGACGTTCGACGCGCAAAACGTGTACACGATGGCGCCAGCCATGCTAGGTGATGAGGTCCATTTCCTCGGCGGATTCGTGCCGGTGCCTGGCGCACCGCATCTGGACCAGCACCTCGTGTTCAATGTGATGAGCGGCGACTGGACGAGAGCTGCCGAGCTGCCAACAGCGCGTGGATCGGCGAGCGCCGTCATGCTCGACGGCCAGATCATCGTGATGGGTGGCTTCCGGTGGTCTCAAGCGCTGCCGGACGCTATCACTGATACGGTTGAGGTATACACACCGGTTGGCCCTGGCGCCCGCTCCGCGCAGGAGTGACGCCAGCGCCCCGAACTCGCCTCGGGAACGGGTCGTGCCAAAAATCGCGTCGAGCCACTCGGCGCGACATTTTATTGGGGTTAGTAGAGTAGATGGAAACGTGAGCAAGATCTGGAGCTGGCTATTCTACGGGTTCTTCGTCTCGGCGCTACTCGCCGGAGTGTGGTTCATGTTCGCCACAGACGAGGGTGTGAAGTTCTCAATCGCCCGCCTCTTCGGCGCGCTGCTGGGCATGGCCATGATCGCCCTTTCCCAGGACGCTATGGTGAAAGGTCGTATCCGCGGAAAGCGGCGATACGTCGAAAAGAATGCCCATCCCGTCACGTTCTGGGGTATCATGGCATTCTATCACGTTCTGGGAGGGCTTCTCGTCTTCTTTGCGTTGTGGAGCCTGGTGTTCGGGCGAGGCGTCGAGACGTGACGTGGGGAGGAGAGAGCAAGAGGGAGCAAGTGGGGTTTACGTTAGGGTAAAGGGATCCTTCCTCCGCTCATAGCTTGAGGCGATCAAACGTGGACACTCGTGACCAAATTCGCGGTTTGATGATACAGCTGACGATCGGCCGCGATCCCGCGCTGTTTCTGGCCCTCGCCGAAGACGGCACCGTCACGAGAGGGGGAAGCGGCACCGTCAACGACGCCGAGAGTGAAGTTTACATGGGCTCGACAACGGAGCCCCTCCTCGAGCGCCTCAAGGACTTGGTGGAGCCCTGGTGGTTCAACTCCCCTGGCCCGCACACCATCGACGTCGCACACGGAGAGCCGTGTGAGCTTTCGCTCATGCTCCTCGGCCCCGTAAGCGGCCCCTGGACGCTCCAATTTCACTACGGCTCGGAATCCGCTGGACCACCGGCCGAGGTTATGAGTTTTGTCAACGAGGCCATCGCGTTGACCGAGCCATGGTACACCAAGCAGCGGGAAACGGCAGATCATTCACCACGTTAAGCATCTGCCCCTTCTGCCCCTGCCTTTCTCTTCTCCCTATCCGACCTAGCCAACAGCCACTTGGCCCACTACATTTCATAGTTGCTCACGGCGAGGGTTCACGCTTTCGCGGCGAGCCGACAATCACACGCCGCTCAAAGTATCAAGACGGGCCGGTTCCCGTGGAGGCTGGCCCGTTCACACCTACAAACCACGACCTAAGTCCAGTCCGTCGGGCACCTGCCCGAGACTTCGCGCACATGGAGTGACTTGGCTCGCGGTCGATATGTGCAACGACCGCTCCCTGCTACCCCCTCCCTGCTTACGGGGATGGAGTGGGGCCAGGCAGGCAACCAGGCATAAACCGCTCCCCGCTCCCTGATCCCCGCTCTGGGGTACGGAGGACAGGGTGGGGGAGCAGCAATCAATCCACCACCATTTCAGAGGAGTTGGA
>JBDHDY010000287.1:0-4813 GCA_039591275.1 Gemmatimonadota bacterium
CTGGTCTCCCGCCACCACCGCAATTTCCTGAACGAGGGGGCGAATATCAGCTTCCCTGATACGCCCCTTTCTCCTGCGCTTAACAACTACCGACGAAGCCGCCATGAACAGCCGCGTTGCCTGTTCGAGCTCTCCCAGGTCCGTCTGGAACAACGGCCTCGGGAAGCGCGCGAGATACCCACTCTGTGCAATCTCGGCCACCAGAGATCCAATCTTGTCTGGCATCGCCGCAGCGACCACGAACTCTACGCCGGGCGCGCACGCGGTGTTGAGCACATTGAGCAAGTCACCAAGCCTCTCCTCCGCGCGACGGAAAGTGCGCTCCAACTCCCGCAGGAGATCGAGATGTGAGATGAAGCGCAAGGCTTCGCCTTTGCGATAACCCAGACGAACCGTCGTGTGAGCAACTCCTTGGACGAGTCCTGTGGCCCTTGCGGGTTTCCTGGAGGCCACCGGTTGGGCAAGCAAGTTCTTCACGGCCTCAAAGTCGCACACGCCACACGCAGAGCATCTTTCGTCCTTACATTCGGCGGTTTCCGCTTCTCTGTACGCTTTGTGTCGCTCTTTGAGGAAATACTCTCGCTCGATTTTGTAAGAGACGATCTCCCAGGGTAATTCCTCGTCTTCGGGTATCTCCCGAAACCGATCACGTAGCGTCAATCCGCTTTCTTCGAGCGCCTCCGTCCACGCTTCGAACTTGCAGTGCTCTCCCCACCCGTCAAACCGGGCCCCCCTGCGCCACGCACCCTCTATGACGGCGGCGACCTCCCGTCCTGCTCGAGAGATGATTCCCTCTATCGCAGTGTCGGCCGTCTCATGGTGCCGAATCTCTACCCCCTGTCCTCTCAGACGTTGCTTGATCCAAGAGAGCTTGTTCCGCGTGGTCTCAAAGTCGTCCTGTCTCTCCCACTGGAACGGGGTGTGTGCCTTCGGGACAAAAGGCGAGAACCCCAGGGTGATGTGCCGCCTGCCGGGATGCTTCTTGAGTATCGCCTTGATCTTGCAAACCAGTGTCGCAAGCTCCTCGAAATCCTCCTCGGTCTCAGTTGGGTGCCCAATCATGAAATACAGTTTGACACCGGTCCATCCTGACGCCATTGCCCGATCCACCGCAGCCAGGATGTCTTCTTCAGTGATCCCTTTGTTGATGACATTCCGCAAGCGTTGACTGCCAGCCTCTGGAGCAAACGTAAAACCCGATTTGCGAACGCGGCTCACGGCTTCGGCAAGCCCAACGCTGAACGCGTCTGCCCGAAGCGACGGCAGGCTCACCCCAACGCCGCGATCCACCATCGTCCGGCTCATGCGATCGGTCAGCTCATCGGCCTGGGAATAATCAGCCGTCGAGAGGGACAGCAGTGAAACCTCCTGCCACCCCGAGTGCGCAATGCCTCGCTTGGCAATCTCCACGGTTTCGTCTACTTCTCGCTCCCGGGCGGGTCGGTAGAGATACCCTGCCTGGCAGAATCGGCAGCCTCGCATGCATCCCCGCATCACTTCAATGGGAAGACGATCATGCGTGGTCTCCGTGAGGCTCACGATCATCTCCGTGGGATGATCGTCGGGCCGCATGACGGGCACCTTGCGGGCCACGACGGCCTGTGGGAGACCCGAGGGCGCATCCGCCTTGGGTCGGGGCCGGCGCTCGCCCAGAGGCACCTCGTAGAGCGATGGGACGTACACGCCTGGAACCTCGACCGCAAGCCTCGAGAGGAGATGTTCCCTCGTTGCCCGGGTCTTATCCGAGCGAAGTTTCCACTCACCCACGATCTCCAGGATCTCCCCCAGAGCGTCTTCAGCATCGCCGATGAGGGCAAAATCGACGAAAGGGGCCAATGGCTCTGGATTGGAGGCACACGGGCCCCCGACACACACCAGGGGATCGCCGGGACGACGGTCCCGCTGACGGAGGGGGACCTGGGACAGGTCCAAGACGTTCAGGAGATTGGTATATGTAAGCTCGGACTGCAGGGTGAACCCCAAGACGTCGTAGTCCCTGACCGGCCTCCTGTGCTCTAAGCCCCACAACGGGAGTCCCCTCCGGCGCAGTTCAGCCTCCATGTCCGGCCAGGGCGCATACACCCGGTCCAAGAGCCACCGGGGGTCCCGATTGATCAGGTGGTAGAGGATTTGCGTGCCGGTATGGCTCATCCCGACTTCGTACGCGTCGGGATAGCAGAGGAGAAACCGAACCGCCGCGGCCTCCCAGTTCTTCCCAGCCAATCCCCGCTCGTTTCCCACGTACCGGTTGGGCTTGGAAACGAGAGGGAGGACTTCATCTGACAGTACCCGCTCAAACTCGCGGGACGCCCTAGCCGTTGCTGACATCACCTAACAATAAGCGTGACTACGGTTTACGTCAACAATGGGAATTAGGCTACTCCAATATCTCCGCAAGTCTATCCCCTCGCTCGGTGTGCCCCAGCCCCCGGAACAGGGGCCGGGTCCCGCCGGCATCACGAGATGAGGTCGCCCAGGAGGGCCCGCGCGATCACGATCCGCTGAATCTCGCTCGTTCCCTCTCCAATCTCACAGACCTTCGCGTCGCGCATCATGCGCTCCACGGGATATTCCGTGGTGTAGCCGTAACCCCCGTGAAGCTGTACAGCCTTGATGGTCGCGCGCATGGCAAGCTCGGAAGCGAAAAGCTTGGCCATGGCGGCCTCTTTCTTGAACGGCTTGCCGTGCTGAAGCTGCCAGGCAGCGTTGTACGTGAGGTGCCTGGCTGCTTCGATCTCGGTGGCTATATCGGCCAGGGCGAAATGGACCCCCTGGAAGGACGCGATTGGCTTGCCAAACTGTTTCCGCTCCGACGTGTACTTGAGACACTCGTCGAGCGCACCCTGGGCGATACCCAAGGCCAACGCGCCGACGCCTATTCGCCCGGAATCCAGGGTGGTCAGGAAGTTTCTGAAGCCCATGCCCAGTTGACCCAGCATGTTCTCCTTCGGCACCACGGCGTCTTCGAGGATGAGCTCACGGGTGTCCGACGCTCTCCACCCCAGCTTGTCCTCCTTCTTGCCAGCGCGCACGCCAGGCGTCCACTCGAGCTCCTGTGCGTGGCCTATCCCGCAGGCCTCGGCAGCCTCGAGATCCGTCGTCTCCTTGGTGACAATGAAGGACGTTATTCCGTGACTGCGTTTCGCCGGCTTCGGGTCTGTCCGCGCGGTCACGACGAATACCTCGCCTACACCGGCGTGCGTGATAAAGACCTTAGCTCCATTGACGACATAGTGGTCGCTGTTCTCCACCGCCATGGTCGCCGTTCCCCCGGCGTCCGACCCCGCACCCGCTTCGGTCAGTCCGAACCCTCCAAGAACCTTTCCTTCCGCGAGTAACGGCACGTATTTCTTCTTTTGCTCGTCGTTGCCGAATTGAATGATGGGAGACGTACCAAGGGTCGTGTGCGCCGATACGGTAATGGCATGGCTGGCATCGACTCGTGCGACTTCTTCTACGATGATGATGTAGGACAGGTAATCCATCCCCGCCCCACCCAACTCCTGATCCCACGGTGCCCCGAGCAGACCCAGCTCTCCCATTCTTTTGACGGTGTCCCAGGGGAACCTGCCTTCGATGTCAAGCTCGCGCGCCACCGGGCGGATCTCCTTCTCGGCAAACTCGCGAACCATCTCGCGAACCTGATGATGCTCTTCGGTGAGATACGGTAGATCTATCATGCGTTGAA
Organism: Gemmatimonadota bacterium; assembly: GCA_039591275.1. GTDB lineage: Bacteria > Gemmatimonadota > Gemmatimonadetes > Gemmatimonadales > GWC2-71-9 > JBDHDY01. The sequence continues at coordinate 3,689 of JBDHDY010000287.1, forward strand.
TATAAAATGGGGCTTGGGGGTTAGGACTTAGGGCTTGGGGCTTGGGGCTTGGGGCGAGGGATTGGCGATTGGCGAATGGCGATTTGCGATCGGCGATTGGGCTTGGGATGGGGGGTTGGTAGCGTGGCAGCCGGGGGCGGCGGGTGGGGAGCTAACAACTAATAGCTAACAACTGGGGAGGGGAACGGTGGAGGGGCAAGCTACTCAAGCCCCTTTGGCGGCCCCAGGATCTCCCGCCACAGGACAGCCTCTCGAAGCTCGCTGTGCGTGGGCCGGATGCGTGCACGAGCGCGCTTCCGCACCCGCGCAGGTTCAGACAGGGGCTGTACGTACCGCTCATGAAACTCTTCATGGCGGGCTCCCGCGAGCTCAACACTCCGCGCAGCTTGGTCCGCCACCACGGGGCGCCGGACTGCTTGCGGAGGAGGCGGGGGAGGTGGGGGAGGCAGGGGCTGACGCCGCTGCCGATCTGGTCGGTGCGGCTCAGGGCGCCCCGGGGGCGGCCAGCCGGCAGGTGGGGGCTGCGGAGGTGGCGGGCGGCCGGCTTCCGACTCGTCTGAATCCTGCTCGAGACCCAATTCCTGCAGGATTCGCTCGAAATGATTCAGGGGGGTAGCCGGATGGCCGCTTCCGGCGTCCCGCGCCGCCGCCGCGTCCGCCGGATCCACCACGGTGGGCCCCACCTGGCGGCGCATCTCCCGCTCCGGCCGCCGCCCCTGAGGCATCGAGCCGGGCGGACGCCCTTGGCCGACGTGCTGTTGCGGCCGGGGGTCCGCCGTTCCCGTGGGCCTCTTCTTCTTCTTTCCCCCGAGCAGGGAAGACAGCACCCCGATAGAAATGAGGATCAGGAACAGGAGGTCCCCGAAGTCCATGGCTTACTCGCTACCTCCGCCTTTCCTTTCTTCCTCCTCCTCGAGGCCGGCGATGCTGCGACGCATTGCCGTGTCGCTCTCAACGTTCCGGTAGCGGACGTAATCCATCACGCCGAGGTTACCGCTCCGGAAGGCGTCGGCCATCGCCAGGGGAACCTGTGCCTCTGACTCCACCACTTTGGCCCTCATTTCCTGAACCCGAGCTTTCATCTCCTGCTCGGCGGCGACGGCCATAGCCCGGCGCTGCTCCGCT
>JBDHDY010000288.1:0-5445 GCA_039591275.1 Gemmatimonadota bacterium
GAGTGTGGCGGTCGAGCACGTCCACACGGAAGTCGTAGTGTTGACTGACGGTTGTCGCGGGAAATGACGGTGGCTGCCCCGTCCCCTCTCCCCACAGGGGAGAGGGACAGGAAGAGGGGGGTTCAAACGGACCGGCACAAGACCTCCTTTGCAAGGCGCTTGAGAAGGCGACAAACGAAAGCAGAACGGAAGCTGTGGCGGTATTTGCGGAACCGACGTCTGGACGGATTTAAGTTTCGCCGCCAACACGTAATTCCTCCGTTCATAGGAGATTTCGTTTGCCTGGAGAGGAAGCTCGTGGTGGAGGTGGACGGATGGCATCATGAGACACAGCGTGAAAAGGACGCTCGCAGAACCGCCTTTCTCGAATCTCAGGGATATCGAGTTATACGGTTCTGGAATTCTCAGGTGTTGCGCGATACTGAGTCAGTGCTGCGGGCCATCCACGCGGCGTTGATGCAGGTTTCCCCCTCACCCCGGCCCTCTCCCCCGAGGGGAGAGGGAGAGCAGCCTCCAGCTCTGTACACCGGACCTGCCCGCGACAAAAAGACTAAGTGACGGTGCGCCGGGTGCGGCGATACCGGGAACCTGGCGATGGCAACCCTACTACCGTGAACGCCCCGGCCCTCTCCCCCGAGGGGAGAGGGAGAGCAGACTCCAGCTCTGTACACCGGATCTGCCCGCGACAAAAAGACTAAGTGACGGTGCGCCGGGTGCGGCGATAACCGTGCGCCGGGTGCGGCGATAACCGCAAGGCTCGCCGGGAACCTGGCGATGGCCCCCCTCCCCCCCCTCCCCCCTCTCCCGCAACCTGCCCTGCGGTGTAACTTCCCTCAGCTTGCGAAAGGATCCTTGCCCGGAGATCCCTCACCTCTAGAACACCGGAGTCACATGAAGGCCGCTCTTTCGTTCAGCCTGCTCGTAGCTTGCGCCGCCGCTCCCCTCAGCTCCCAAATCATCTATGACGTTTCCTTTCCCAATGCAGTGCATCACGAGGCGGAGATCTCGGTGACGTTTCCGGATCTCCCGAACCGACCGCTCGAGCTGCGCATGAGTCGGTCGTCCCCTGGGCGATACGCGATCCACGAATTTGGCAAGAACGTCTACAGCATTCGAGCGGAAGACGGCCGGGGAGAGACACTGGAGATCTCCCGGCCCAATCCCTATCAGTGGGACGTGATGGGTCACGACGGTACGGTCAAGGTGACGTATACGCTGTTTGCCGATCGGGCCGGTGGCACGTACGCGGGTATCGACGAGACGCACGCACATCTGAACATGCCGGCGGCGTTCATGTGGGCTCGAGGGCTACACGACCGGCCGATAAGGATCACCTTCCGGCCTCCAGCCGACTCGGGTTGGAAGGTGGCAAGCCAGCTTGGCCCGACAGATGATCCCATGACGTTCACCGCTCCCCATCTACAGTATTTCCTGGACAGCCCAACCGAATTGAGCGATCACACGATGCGGACGTGGGAGGTGACCTCCAACGGGCGTAGCTATACGATGCGGATGGCTGTCCACCACGAAGGCACCGAGGCCGAAGTGGATGAATATGTTGAGATGGCGAAGAAGGTGGTGGACGAACAGATCGCCGTATTCGGTGAGCCGCCGGCATTTGAGTTCGACACGTACACGTTTATCGCAGATTACCTGCCGTATGTCTCCGGCGACGGTATGGAGCACCGGAACTCAACCATCCTTGCCAGCACTAGATCGCTGCGTGAGGCCGCCAGAGGTCTCCTTGGGACCGTCTCACATGAGTTCTTCCACGCATGGAACGTGGAGCGCATTCGGCCCCGTTCGCTCGAGCCCTTCGATTTCGAAGGGGCGAATATGTCGGGTGAGCTGTGGTTTGCCGAAGGGTTTACCAGCTATTACACCGGGATCTTTCTCAAACGGGCCGGCCTTAGACCGCTCGAGGAATATGCCCACGGTCTCTCCGGCGGCCTGGATTTCGTCATCACTTCGCCGGCGCGCCGGTTCTTCAGCGCCGTCGAGATGAGCATGCAGGCGCCCTTCGTGGATGCTGCGCGGTCCGTCGACCCCACCAATCTGACAAACACATTCATTTCTTACTATACCTGGGGCTCGGTGATCGGCCTGAACCTGGATCTCACGCTCCGGAGTCAGTTCGATCAGACCCTCGATGACTTCATGCGTCTGGTGTGGCAGAAGTACGGCAAGACGGAAATCCCATATACCGTTAACGATCTCCAACAAACCCTTGGCGAGTTTACCGGGGATGGGACCTTCGCCGCGGAGTTCTTTGGGAAGTTCATCACAGGCCGAGAAGTGCCCGATTACGAAAGGCTGCTCGCCAACGCGGGATTTCTGCTCCGCAAGGCGAACCCGGGCGTGCCGTACCTTGGGGTCGTGCTCGATGAGGACTCCAGCGGAGTGTTCATCCAGTCCGGAACGAGCATCGGTAGACCCGCCTACAATGCGGGGCTCGATCGGGGCGATCGCTTCATATCGCTGGATGGAAAACGGGTCACGAACTTGGACGAACTGCGCGCTGCCTACCGGCCATACCAGCCCGGTGATGACATTGAGGTCGTGTACGAGCAACGTGGCCGCACCAAAACCGCGACACTTCACTTGATCGAGAACCCGCACCTGGAAGTGGTGACCTACGAGGAGGCCGGGATGCCGGTGACCGAAGACATGCGGCGGTTTCGGGACAGCTGGCTGGGGGCAAAAGTGAGAAGGGAGAAGTGAGAAGGGAGAAGGAGGCAGAGTAGGGGTTAGGGTACCGCGGTGCACTCGCCGGTCGAAGGGAGAGCAGTAGACGTGTCTCATACGGGACGGCGACAGTTTGTCAAACAGCTAGGCGCAGGGATCATTGGCGTGCCGGTGCTGGGAAGCCTCCTGGCGGTACGAAAGGTGTTTGGGGACGAGCTGAGCCGACTTGCCCTCTCCGATTACACCTCAGCGACGTTGCAAAACCTTCGCAGTGAATACCTTCTCGATCCAGACGTTACATACCTCAACCACGCATCCATCGGGACGATACCTCGTGTCGTGCACGAGGCTCGAGTGCGATACCTCGAACTCTGCGAGACAAATCCATGGTTGTACATGTGGGGCGGTGCGTGGGAGGAACCGCGGGAGGAGGTGCGCCGCAAATCCGCAGAGTTGCTCGGCTGTACTCCGAACGAGGTAACCATAACGCACAACACCACCGAAGCGTTCAGCTTACTCGCCAACGGCCTGCCTCTTGGACCGGGAGACGAAGTGGTGTTCAGTTCTCTCAACCACGATGGCGCAGGAGTTGCGTGGCATCACTTTGCCTCGTCCAGAGGTTTCACGGTCAAGCCGTTCGATTTTCCCGTTGGCGACATCCCGACTATGAGGAAGGCTGATGTGCTCGATGCGTACGACCGGCACATCACGCCGAGAACGCGTGTTCTCGTCTTTCCGCACGTGGACAACATCGTGGGCCTGCGGCATCCGGCGCGGGAGCTGGCAGACCTGGCGCACAGCAAGGGTGTCGAGTTCGTCGCCGTGGACGCGGCGCAGACGGTGGGTATGCTGCCGGTCGACTTGCAGGCCATGGGCATCGACGTATACGCAGCTAGCCCACACAAATGGTTGCAGGCACCCAAGGGTATCGGCCTCATGTATGTGCGTGAGGAAGTGCAAGAGAGCCTGCGGGCACTGTGGGTCACCTGGGGACAGGAGCGTTGGAAAGGGACTTCCCGCGTCTTCGAGGACTATGGCACTCGAAACTTGGCGGAAGTCGTCACTATGGGCGACGCCATCGACTTTCAAAATCGGCTGAACCAGCGAGAACGGGAACAAAGGTTACGCACGCTCTGGCAGCACGCTCAAGCTGTCGCTCGAGAGACCCCCAAGGCCGTTTGGCGGTCTCCCACATCCTGGGAGCTTGCCGCCTCGCTGTACGCTGTTGAGATCGAGGGAACGCGCAGTGGCGACCTGTTCGATGACATGTATCGCAATCACGGTTTTGTTTTTCGGGCGTTCAGCACGGAGCGATTCAACCACTCGCGGCTGTCGCCGAACGTCTTTACCACAGAAGAAGAGCTGAGTCGGTTTTTTGAGATAGCAAGTAGGGTCTGAGGGAGAAGTGAGAAGTGAGAAGGGAGTGGGAAGGGGGATAGTGCGCGTGACGGCAGCAAACTGTGCTGATCGTACTCCTCCCTCCTCCTTGAACACCCGCATCTGGGAGGACAAAGTGAGTATTTCGAAGAGCATTGCGATAGCCTCGTTGGCGCTCCTTTTCTTGCCTGCGTCCCCGAGCACTGCTCACAGTCAGGAACGACAGGTGCTCCCCGCGCCTGATCGGGGGCCCGGTGAAGGCGAGGGTCCGTTCGAGCGGTTGATCATCCGAGGGGTCTACATCATTGACGGAACCGGGGGACCTCCTCGCGGGCCAGCGGATATCGTCATCGAGGGTAATCGGATCGAGCAGATCCGTGGTGTGGGTGTACCCGGAGTACCCATCAACGAGGAGCGACGTCCTGGGGATGCCACGAGAGAAATCGACGCCCACGGCATGTACGTCCTTCCCGGGTTCGTCGATCTCCACGTTCACACGGGAGGTGTTCCCAAAGCGCCCGAGGCGGAATACGTCTACAAACTGTGGATGGCGCATGGTATCACGACAGTCCGGGGCGTAGAGGCGGGCCCCATGGATTGGACGTTGAGTGAGCGGGCCCGGAGTGCGCGCAATGAAATCGTGGCGCCACGGATCGTCGCCTACCATCGACCCGGTACCGGCGACGATTGGGAGGGTGGCCCGATCCGCACACCGGACGATGCGAGGGAATGGGTGCGCTACGCCGCAGGTAAGGGTGTGGACGGACTGAAGCTCGTCGCGCATCCGCCCGAGATCATGGCTGCTTTGCTCGACGAGGCGAAGCAGCACAACCTCGGCTCGACAGCGCACCTCGCACAAACGGGCGTTGCACAGATGAATGCCATCGATGCCGCGCGCCTCGGCCTTGGAGCCGTCACACACTACTACGGGCTTTTCGAGGCCCTGTACCAAGACCACGACGTGCAGCCGTGGCCGGTGGGCATGAACTACAATAACGAGCAGCACCGGTTCGGGCAGGTAGCGCGGCAGTGGAACATGATTCACCCTCAGGGGAGCGACGAGTGGAACGCGTTACTCGAGGAGCTGCTTGAACTCAACGTCATCCTCGACCCGACCATGACAGCCTACTTGGCGAGCCGCGATGTCATGCGGGCGCGCACCGCAGATTGGCACGAGAAATACACTCTGCCATCGCTTTGGGAGTATTACGAGCCGAGTCGCGAGAATCATGGCTCGTACTACTACGATTGGACGTCGTGGGACGAAATTGCGTGGAAGAACTTCTATCGTGTGTGGATGGCGTTGCTCGACGATTATAAGGACATGGGCGGACGGGTCACCGTCAGCTCGGACGCCGGCTTCATTTATAATCTCTTTGGTTT
>JBDHDY010000289.1:0-6254 GCA_039591275.1 Gemmatimonadota bacterium
CGCTATCGAAGAGCGGAGCGGTCGTACGGTTTCCCGCAGCTCCCTCTACGTCACCTTCGACAGGCTGGAAGCCAAAGGCTATCTGACCTCGGACTTGAGAACCGGCGACGAAACCCGCGGCGGGAAACTGAGACGTTACGTCACGGTCACGCGCGCTGGACTCGCGGAACTCCAGGAATCTCGAGACGCGCTACTCGGAATGTGGCAAGGGCTCGAGCCCGTGCTCGGACGGGGGCGCTAATGCATTCCACGAACCGGCCACCGCGCTTGGCCGAGCGTCTGATGGAGCGCGTATTGCCCCTGGCCGTGCAGCACAATGGCGTGGTGGGTGATCTCCGCGAGGAGTACGCACGTCGCCGGGCACGCAACAACCGCGTCGCATGTGATCTCTGGTTCTGGTGCCAAGCCATCCTCGTGTACTGGCGGTTTCGCGCTGAAGCTCGGCGCCGCAACGCCAGAATGCCCCAGCGGGGAGCCAGGCACCTGGGAATGGACCTCTTGTCTGACGTCCGTTTCGCGTTCCGATCCTTCCGCCGCAGCCCCGGCTTTGCAGCTGCCACCGTTCTGGTGCTCGGCATTGGCATCGGTGCGGTGAGTCTCATGTTCTCGACTTTCAACACGGTGGTGCTCCAGCCGCTCCCCTTCGAGGAGCCGGACCGCCTGGTCTGGGTCTGGTCAAGTCGTGGGCCAGGATCTCGCAACAGCCTCTCCTATCTCGACTACGCCGACTATCAAAAGGAAACCCACGCATGGGAATCTTTGGGTGCCTTTGGCGTCTTCAGGAGAACTCGGATTCTCACTGGAGACGAAGCTGCGCAGCAAGCTGGGGTTTATCACGTTTCGGCCAACTTGTTCGCGACCCTGGGGATCGCTCCCGAGATTGGCCGTGCATTTCTTCCTGACGAGGAGGAGATTGGTCGAGAGAGCGTGACCATTCTGAGCCATGGGTTCTGGCAGCGCCGCTATGGTGGGGACCCCACGGTGGTTGGCACCACCATTACGCTGAACGGGCAGCCCGCAGAGATTGTTGGCGTCATGCCAGCCGGGTTCGACTACCCGGCGGGAGCCGATATGTGGTTCCCGCTGCAGCAGCAGGCGGTATACGCGCAGGGGCGTGGCAACAACAACTTCCGCATCGTAGGGCGACTCCGTGACGGTGTCACTATCGAGCAGGCACAGGCTCAGATGGATGTGGTCGCAGGCAACATCGCGGATGCGTTTCCTGCCACGAAGGCGGGGTGGGGAATAAGACTCGTGTCGCTGCACGAGCGCTACTTCGGCTCGGCGCGCGCTACGATACTCATGTTGATCGGGATCATATCGCTCGTTCCCCTGGTAGCTTGTGCCAACGTGGCCTCGCTGTTCATGGCCCGGGCCGCCACGCGCAAGACGGAGCTTGCGTCCCGACTGGCGCTCGGAGCTTCCCGTGCAAGAGTTGTTCGGCAGCTCTTGAGTGAGAGCCTGGTGGTTGCGTTGGGCGGTGGCACGGTGGGCCTCGCGCTGGCCTACGGAGGCGGCGAAGCATTGAGTTCCTTCGCTCCGGCAGCGCTGCCACGACTGGACACCATCGGGGTCGACGGCAACGTGTTGGCCTTCACGCTTGGCGCCTCGCTTCTCATGCTTCCTCTTTTCGGTATCGTACCGGCGCTTAGGGCGACCGACATGGAGATCGCCGAGACGCTCAAGGTCGGAGGAGGACGGGGATCGAGTGACCGGCGGTCTGGGTTTCGCAGCGGCTTGGTCGTGGCACAGGTGGCGCTTTCTTTGATGCTGATGCTGGCATCCGGCCTCTTTCTGCGAAGCTTCCTTAATCTCCAAAACGCGCACCCCGGTTTTCAGGCGGAGAACGTTTTGAGCTTCCGTGCAGCGCTTCCGTATTTCAAGTATGACACCGTAGAGGAAATCGAACGGGTGTGGGACGACGTACACCGTCGACTGCGGGCGGTGCCAGGCGTGAACGCCGTGGGATCCATCGACCGGCCCCCGCTCAGTGGCAGCGCTCCGTCGACCGACTTGTGGGCGGAGGGGCGGCCGCCTGCTGACGCCGCCGAAGCGATGGGAGGCACCCGCCGTTTCGTCACGGAGGGTTTTTTCGACGCTGTGCAGATTCAGCTCCTCGCCGGTCGCGTCTTCGAGACCACGGACGGGCGAAATGCTCCTCCGGTTACGGTGATCAACGAAACACTTGCCCAGCAATTCTTCCCGGGTGAGGATCCGATTGGAAAGACGCTCGTCTTCGATTGGGCAACCGTGGTGAACCTCAAGGTCGTCGGTGTGACTGCTGACGTAGCGGAACTCGGGGTGGGCTCGAGTCCGATTCCCATCTTGTACCTTCCCGCGCGGTGGAGCCCCAGGATAAACATGCACTTCCTCGTCAGGACCCAGGGCGACCCTCTCGAGTCTGCGCGGGCGCTGCGCCAGGCCGTGGCGGATGTGGACGGTGATATTCCCATCTCGTCAATCCAAACGATGCAAGCGCGGCTGTCGGACTCATTATTCCAGCCGAGGTTTCGGTCTGCGGTGGTAGGGCTGTTTGCACTCGTTGCTTTGATCCTCTCGTCGATCGGGCTCTACGGCGTGTTGGCTTGCTTCGTTCGACAACGCGGTCACGAGATCAGCATCCGCTTGGCGTTGGGCGCGGGAACAGGGGGCGTCATGGCATTGGTGCTCATGAGGGGGCTGGCGCTCGTGGGCGCGGGGGTCTTGATCGGAGTCGCCGGGGGACTGATTGGAAGCAGATTGATCGAGAGTGTGCTCTTCGGAATCGGAACGGCAGACCCGATCACCTACTTCGGAGTAAGCGCAAGCCTGATCGCAGTCGCGTTGGTCGCCTGCCTAGTGCCCGGGTTCCGGGCCGTGCGTCAAGATCCTGCGGAGGTGTTGAAGGCAGAGTAGGGGGGCACAGATCACGCGGAAACAAACAGATCAACGCGGATGTGGCATTGAACACATCCGCGTTGATCTGCGGCCACGACGGTTTGAACCACTTGCCCCTCCAACCCCATCCAGAGATAATCCCCCCATGCCAGATCATGCCACTGCGGACACTAGATCCTCAGTCCGCATCAAACCCATCGCCCTCCCGGCAGAACACGGAAGCTGGGGCTTCGTACTCGAGCCGATCCTGCTCGGCTTGCTGGTGGCGCCGTCGTGGGGCGGTCTGTTCCTCGCCTTGGGAGCCTTCGCGGCGTTCTTGCTGCGCCGGCCGGCTCGTGTCATTCAGACCGACTGGCGGCGCAGACAATCCAGGCGAGCGACGGTGGCGCTGTGGTTCCTAGGTGGGTACGGTGCGACGGCCGCACTTTGTTTTGTGACGGCGTTGCTCCTGGTGGGGACACGCCCCCTCGTACCGCTCTTGATCGCCGTTCCGTTTCTGATCGTGTTCACAGTATTCGACGTTTCGGGTCAAAGCCGCAGTTGGCAGGCGGAACTGGCGGGTCCAGTGGCATTCGCCACCGTGGCGGCGAGCATCGGTTTGGCTGCGGGTTGGCCAGTTGCAGAATCTGCCGCCCTCGCCGGCGTGATTATTGCGCGGGCGGTTCCCTCTGTGCTCTACATCCGGGCACGGCTGCGCCTCGATAAGCAGAAGGAAAGCAATATTCCTCTCGCCGTTGTGTTCCACGTACTCGGCTTGGCGGGGATCCTGGGTCTCATCTATGTGGGATGGCTACCGATGATTGCTGCGGCAGCATTCGTGTTGTTGCTCGCACGCGCCGCGATCGGGTTGTCGCGCTATCGCCGTCCCGTTCCGGTTAAGACCATCGGGTTCATGGAGGTGGGCTTCGGTGTCCTGACCATCTTGACGGTGGCTGTTGGGTACTGGGGAGCCTGATGTCGAAAGGGCGACCCATGCGTCGCTCCTGCAGTCATTCCACCCGTAGCGCCGTTACCGGATCGACCCGCGTAGCTCGCCGCGCGGGCAGGTACGTCGCCGCGATTCCGGACAACAACAACGTTACTGCGACCACACCGAACGCCACAGGATCGAACGGACTGACGCCAAACAGGAACCGCGATAGACCCCTCGTTACACCGAGTGCGATTCCAGTTCCGACTACGACGCCAATCAGCGCGATCACCATACCCTGCCGCACCACGAGAGAAAGTACGTTCTTGGGCTGTGCACCGAGCGCTATGCGAATTCCCATCTCTTGGGTCCGCTGTGAGACGGAGTACGCCATGACACCGTAAACACCTCCCACCGCGAGCAGCAAGGCGATGACCGCCATCGCAGCCATCATCTTGGCCATGACCGTGTCAGCTACGGTGACATCCTTGAGGTGCTCCTCCATGGTCAAAACGCGATAGACGGGGATGTTGGGATCGAGAGCCGCAACTTCACGGTGCACGGCAGCGACGACAATCTCCGGAGAGACTGCCGTGCGCACTACCCAGGCCAGACTTCTCCTGGAGGCCTGCAAGGCCGAGAAATAGACCATGGGCTCGATGCTGCCTTCTACCCCAAGCTCGAGTGTGTTCTGTACGACTCCGATGATCTCTCGCCTTCCCGACGCGAACTCGATCTGTTGGCCGATAGGATTGGCGCCGGCCCAGTGGCGCTCCGCCATCGCTTCATTGATGACAATTACGGCTGGCCCTTCGGACGTGTCGTCATTCTCCATGAATCGCCCGACTACAAGCGGGATCTGCATCGTTTCGAAAAACCCGGGGAACAGCACGCGATAATTGGTAGCGAGACGACGCGCGTCATCGGGGCGGTCCTCACCGGGAATCGAGTACCACCCATGCCGGTAAGATGGATGTGGCACCAGCTGACACCACGCCGGGCACTGCGTGCAATCGCAACTTCAACCGGTTCTGGAATGCGACAACCTGTTCGTTTTCGGCGTACGCCTTGTCGGGAAGTGTGAATCGGAACGTGAGGACGTCTTGTTGATTGAACCCGCGATCTGTCGTCGTGATCCGTAGGAACCCCTGGACGAGCAACGCTGAGGACACCAAAGCCGACCACCCTTTGCTCCCGCCCCGGTGCGTCCGCCCTCTTTGAGTTGTGCAATCAGATTGGCACGGGACGTCTGCAACGCCGGCGCCAACCCAAAGATGATTCCAGTTGCCAATGACACTACTGCTGTGAACGCCAGCACCCGCCCGTCCAATCCAATCTCGTCCACCCTGGGGAAAGATGGTGGCATGATGGAAAGGAGTCCTCGAATGCCGGCAACCGCTACCAACAGACCGAGTCCACCGCCCATCAGTGCGACCATTACGGACTCTGTCATCAGCTGCCGCATGATCCGCAGCCGGCCGGCTCCGAGTGCTCCACGGAGGGCGACCTCGCGCTCCCGTCCCGCAGCTCTGGTCATCATGAGGTTGGCGACGTTAGCGCATGCGATGAGTAGCACGAACGCAACAGCGACGGTTGCGATGACGCTCCCCGCCTTGAACCCCTCGTTGAAGAACTCTTCGTGCAGCGTGAGAACGCGTGCGCCATTGTCCGCGCTCGTCTCGGGGAACGCATCGGCCAGTGCCTCGGCGATTTGTGCAACCTCTGCCCGCGACTGCTCTAGCGTGGCGCGAGCCACTAGCCGGCCCACCGTCTCGAGGTAGTGACTGTTTCGCGCCTCTTCTCCGGAGAAGCTGAGCGGCGTCCAGAGATCATTGCCAGGTTCCTCGAACCAGAATCTGGGCGGCATGACTCCGACGATAGTGTGGGCTTCACCGTCCAATATCACAGTCCCTCCCAACACGGAAGGCTCAGCGCCGAAGCGCCGGTGCCACAATCCGTCACTCAGAATGACGACCTTGGCCTGACCGGCGATTTCCTCTTCCGGAAGGAACGCACGCCCCAGCGCCGGCTGCACCTTGAGCACCTGAAAGAAATTCCACGAGACACTCTTACCGGTGATGCGCTCCGGCTCGTCCCCCTGTGAGAAGTTGTAGGTCTCGCCGTCCTGCGCTGCGAGGTCGAGAGTGCGACTGCGGTCGCGAAAATCGCGAAAGTCGGGCGCGGACAACTCGAGGCTCGTCCATCCCCGTTCCTGGTTGGTTGAATACACGGAGACGAGCTCATGAGAGTCGGGGTAGGGGAGCGGGCGCAGCATGAAGACGTCGACCACGCTGAACACGCTGGAGTTTGCACCGATCCCGACAGCTAGAGAGAGTACGGCCACCGCGATGAGTCCTGGGCCGGTGCGAAACGATCGGAACGCGAATCGAACGTCCTGCCACATCGAGTCCATGGTGAATTCCGTTCTGAAGAGATACCAAGCGTGAGCGAACGCCCCGAGAGACCA
>JBDHDY010000290.1:0-5359 GCA_039591275.1 Gemmatimonadota bacterium
TCGCCTGCGGAGTATTTGGACTATCGGTCCGAGACGAACACCTTCGCCGAGATGGGCGCGTTCACGACGAACGTCGTTACCATTACCGGCAACGGGAATGCTGCGCGGGTGACGGGCGCTTACACGACAGCGACTCTCCTCGAGGTCCTCAGCATCAGAGCAAGCGTCGGGCGGGTATTCTCACCAGAGGAAGATCGACGGGGCAACACCGATGTTGCGGTGCTCGGACACGCTCTGTGGACAGAGCGTTACGGGGCGGATCCGGACATCGTTGGCCGGACTGTCACCGTAAACGGCAATGCCCTGGTCGTGGTGGGCGTGATATCGCCTGATGTCTCCCTTCCGGAGCAATCTGCGGACATTTGGATGCCACTCGGTTTTGACCGGTCGCGGATCACCAACCGCTCGGGCCACTGGCTCACGGTGATCGGACGCCTTGCACCGGCAGCAACGTTGGCTTCGGCGTTTGCCGAGCTCGAGGCGATGCTGGTTCGGTGGGAAGAGGTGTATGCGGATAATCACACTCCGGAGCCCAACTTCCATCGCATGACGCTCGTGCCGCTGGACGATCAACTCTTAGGTAACGTCCGTCCGGCCATGCTGGTGTTGCTGGGTTCCGTGGGGCTCGTGCTCCTATTGGCATGCACTAACGTGGCAAACCTTCTCCTCGCGCGGGGTGAATCACGGCACAAGGAGATCGGCATCCGAGCAGCGCTCGGCGCCGGCCGCTCGCGCATCGGTAGGCAACTCTTGACCGAAGGCCTCGTCATGGCGGTGGTGGGAGGCGCGCTGGGACTGCTGATCGCTACATACGGGACAACCCTGCTCGTCGCGCTCGCACCGGACACTATTCCTCGGATCTCCGAGGTCGGCGTTGATGGTCGCGCTATCACGTTTACCGCCGCCTTGTCGATCATGACGGGCTTTGTGTTCGGGCTTCTGCCGTCCGTGCGCATATCGCGCGTCGATCTCTCGACCGCGCTCATGGAGGGCGGGAGAGCCGGCTCGCTCGGGCGTGAAACCCGCCGGACCTTGAGTGGACTCGTCGTCAGCCAGGTAGCCCTAGCGGTGGTGCTGCTCATCGGCTCGGGGCTTCTCATCAAGAGCTTCGTAACCCTCCAGCGAGTCAATCCCGGTTTTTCCGCGGAAAGCCGACTTGCATTTGATGTGAGCCTGACAGCCAACGCGTACCCTGAGCGAGAGGACGTCCTCGCGTATTACGCTCGTGTCACGGATGGCATTGAGACGTTGCCGGGAGTTCGTTCGGTCGCGGTTGTGCGGAATCTTCCGCTCAGGACCTCTGCGCGAGTCGAGGGGATCTTCATCGAAGGACGCCTCACGCGTTCGGGCGAGTCTCAAGAATCATTCAGTGTAGACTATCAGGGCGTGTCACCGGGCTACTTCTCGACTATGGGCATTCCAGTGATGCACGGTCGCGGCTTCGAGGACTCCGACGAATTCGTTGTCACCCCGGTAGCCGTGATCAATGAAACTGCAGCCCGGGCTTATTGGCAGGGCCAAGAGCCTCTTGGGGCGAGAATCCGAGCGCTGTTTGCCGGCAGGGACTGGGAGTGGATTACGGTGGTCGGTGTTGTAGGGGACGTTCGGCACAATGGACTCAGCACCGAACCGCGCCCCGAGCTGTACCTGCCTCTAGCCCAGACACCCGCGGGCACCATGAGATGGATGCGGGACCCAAGCGTAGTCATCCGCGTCGCCGGCGATCCTACCGCGCTTGCCTCGGCCGTCCGTGAGGTGGTGCGACGTACCGATCCCGACGTGCCGGCGGCGAACCTCGGCACTATGCTCGAGGTCAAGGATGCAACCATCACGCGCGAGCGCTTCCTCATGTTATTACTCACCGTGTTCGCCTCAACCGCTCTCGTCATCGCCGCGGTGGGCGTGTACGGTGTGGTATCCTTCTCCGTCGCCCGGCGCACGAAGGAGATCGGGATTCGCATGGCGCTGGGCGCCGAGCCCCGGCACATATTGAGTTCCGTGCTCAAGCATGGTGTGTCTCTTTCCGGGGCGGGTGCGGCCATCGGCTTGGGTATCGCCTTTGCTTCGAGCCGCGTACTCGAGAGTTTGCTCTATGGTGTTGGCGTACGGGATCTAATGGTGTTTGCGCTGGGAAGCGGTGTGCTTCTCTCGATTTCACTCATTGCATCGTTGGTACCGGCTTACCGCGCAAGTGCGGTACCCCCCACAACATCGTTGAGGGGGGAGT
The DNA here is from genome assembly GCA_039591275.1 of Gemmatimonadota bacterium. Taxonomy (GTDB): domain Bacteria; phylum Gemmatimonadota; class Gemmatimonadetes; order Gemmatimonadales; family GWC2-71-9; genus JBDHDY01. The sequence continues at coordinate 2,228 of JBDHDY010000290.1, forward strand.
AGCGAGCCCTGCACCACCACCCTGCCCGCTGCCGGCGGCCAGCTGCCGGCTGTGAGTAGCGAGACGTGAGAGGTGAGAAGTGAGAGGGAGGGTTAGGGAGAAGGCAGAGGGGAGAGGGAGAAGTAATCATCAACGAATCGAGCGATTCCCGGCCGTAAGATCCGTGTCCCTGAGGAACGTTGCCCTTCGAGACGCATGCCTGTCGGCATGCTGCTCAGGACTGCGGCGTCTCGAAGCCTGTCCTGAGCTTGTCGAAGGAGGCGCGGCACGACATTTTGGTGAGTCGCGGCCTGCTGCACCACCAGAGCCGAGGCGGTGATCCCTCGGCTTTGGCGTTCTCTCTGGCCTCCCTAATGGCACCGTCCCCCTCCCCTGCCACCTCACTCAACCCATCACTTATATTACCTCCGAAGCTTGGGCCTTCTTTATCCTTATTTAAGGAATACGTCTCCCAAGCGCTCTCGCCCAGAGCACCGCTGAGATTGAATTGACCGCTCCCGTTTCCCTGTGATCAAGGCCGCAGTTCACCAGCTGAGGGAGTTTCACAACGCCCTCCGGCAGACCGAGCGGATCTACATGGTCCTGGTATCGGTGGTGATTGGGCTGCTGGGAGGACTGTGCGCTGTCGGTTTCAGGCTGTTCATCAGGACCCTGAACGAGGTAGCGTGGCGGGAGGGCCAATACACCCTCGAGTACATCTACAGTCTTCCGTTTTGGTGGAAGATCCTGGCACCGACGGTCGGTGGCCTCATTGTCGGAACAATCAGCTACTACTTCGCCCGCGAGGTGAAAGGCCACGGTGTTCCGGAAGTGATGGAGGCCGTGGCACTGCGTGGTGGGCGGATACGGCCACGAGTGGTTCTCGCCAAGATGTTCGCATCGGGCATCTGCATAGCATCCGGGGGATCCGTTGGACGAGAGGGACCGATCGTCCAAATCGGCTCAGCACTCGGGTCAACGATTGGCCAGTGGCTGAAGGTCCACCAACAACGGCTGCGCACGTTGGTCGGCTGCGGTGCGGCCGCCGGCATCGCCGCCACCTTCAACGCACCCGTCGCCGGTGCGCTGTTCGCCGTGGAGATCATACTCGGCGACTTCGGCGTCGCCCAGTTTTCACCCATCGTTATTTCCTCCGTCGCCGCGACCGTGGTGAGCCAATACTTCCTTGGCGACTTCCCGGCCTTCGAGGTGCCCGCGTACGCCCTGATACATGCGAACGAACTGTTCGCCTACGCAGGCCTGGGCATTCTCGCGGGCCTCGTGGCGTTGGGTTTCGTGCGAGTGCTTTACAAGAGCGAGGATCTCTTCGACAAAATCCGACTGTATCCACCGATCAAGACGATGATCGGCGGAACAATCATCGGAATCGTCGGCATCTGGTTGCCGCATATCTTCGGCGTCGGCTACGAAGCGATCAACGAAGCGTTGAACGGCACTATGATCTGGCAGTTCATGCTGATCCTGGTGGTGGTGAAGGTACTCGCCGTATCTATCACGATTGGCTCGGGAGGGTCCGGCGGCATATTTGCGCCTTCCCTTTTCATCGGCGCCATGCTGGGAGGCGCGGTGGGAACGGTTGTCCACACCCTTTGGCCGGGAGCGACAGCTGGCCCGGGAGCGTACGCCCTCGTTGGGATGGGTGCCGTGGTGGCGGCCGGTACGCATGCACCGATCACCGCCATCTTGATCATCTTCGAGCTCACGGCGGATTACAACATCATCTTACCCTTGATGATTAGCTGTATCATCGCCACGCTGCTGGCCACTCGCCTGCAACGTGCATCGATCTACACGCTCAAGCTGCTCAGGCGGGGAGTGGATGTTCAGAAGGGCCGAGATATCAACGTGCTTCAGTCCCTTTCCGTGCGGGAGCAGATGCGACCCGAAGCCGTAACCGTCTCTCCTGAAGACAAGCTCGTACCCGTGATCTCCAAGTTCTTCGATCACCCAGGTAGCACCCTCTTCGTGGTCGACGAGGAGAAGAAGCTGCAGGGCATCATCACGGCGGAAGAGCTCAGGCCCGTGATGGCAGATACCGCGTCGCTGGAGGGATTGATCATAGCGCAGGACGTGATGGTGGGCTCTGGTTTCCCCACAGTAACCCCGGACGACTCGTTGGCACACGTGATGAGGTTCCTTGGTACTTATCGAGGGGAGGTCGCGGTACTCGAGAAGGGAAAGCTGGTCGGCGTGATCTGGCCGGGAGATGTGATCGAGCGCTACAACACGGAGATCTTCAAGCGCGACATGGTCGCAAGCATGGTCTCGACGGTCGGCGACGAGCACAAGGTCGAGCTGGTGCCGGCAGCGGGCGACACGGTGGTCGCCGAGATTCCCGTTCCGTCGCAGTTCCTCGGGAAGACCATTCGCGAGCTCGACATCCGCCGAAGCTTCGGCGTGAGCGTGCTCATGATCAAGCAGTCCACGGCTGACGGCGGTGAACGACTCAACACGACGCCAGGCGCGGACTACAGGTTCAAGATCGGCGATGTGCTGTTGGTCATGGGAGCTGTTAACTGTTAGCTGTTGGCGGCTTGGCGCGGGGTCGTGGAGACGCGGATCACACGGAAGAACCACGGTTAAGAGCGCAGCGTGCCGAGCGTCCCGTAGCGCGCGTTGGTGAGCGGTGGCCTCTGCTTGGGACGCAGGCCCGAGGCGCGAACCACAGCGCGCCAAGGGACGCTCGTGTGCGAAGCCGCCGAGGATAACCGCGGGTCATACGGAAAAGAACGGACGCACGGTGATACGGTTGTGGCACACTGCGGCCCTGGAACGCCAAGCATACGGAGCGTCATGTAGCGCGCGTTGGTGAGCCATGGCCTCTGCTTGGGACGCAGGCCCGAGGCGCGAACCACAGCGCGCCAGGGGACGCTCGGCACGCGAAGAAGGACACCCTCCTAAAACCTTGGAGCCTCCTCGAGCAGCCGCTGCGTGATCTCAGCAGGATTCACGCGGTTAGTGTTCATGAACGCGATGGCCGCCACTTTTTCCCCCAGAAGCAGGCGAATGTCGGTATTAACGCCCGGATCGCTTCCTCCGTGACCCCAGGCGATCTGACCACGAACCCGGTTGTACGCATACCATGTGAGCCCCTGTATTCGCTGTCCCTCCGTGACGTTGGTCTTGAAAGCT
>JBDHDY010000291.1:0-5336 GCA_039591275.1 Gemmatimonadota bacterium
TACTCGCACAGCTTGGTCCCGTTCGCTTGACCGTTGCACACAATGAAGGCATCAAGCCGACTGGCGTGCTCGGATTTAAACAACTCAGTACCTCGCGTAATCGGCTAACGGAACAGGAATGATCCATTATGAAGAAACACTTTGTTCATGAAGAAACCGCTCGTTTAGTATGAAGAAACACTTCGTGTCCGTCGCTCGTTGGCACCGTCCCGCGCGCCGAGACTTGTGGACCGGGGATGTTTGGCGGGTTGTACTTACCGATCTTGGGAGCGGCCCGATGCGAGGCCTCGTAGGTAGACCGAGAGGTCCCGCATCTCGTTGCCTTCAAAACTCGGCCATTCCGTGTCTGCCAGTTGCAATTGATCGTACATGGCTGGCGCGTGGTTCCACATCGCCGTTGCGAGCCCGAGCGGCGTAAGGACGGCGTCGGACTCGGACAGATCGGGAGCGATGGCAGCTTCGCCGGAATAGAAGCGCAAGTAATACAGAAAGGCGATCACATCGGCCATTTCAGCGCGCTGGAACTGTGGGAACTCGATGCCGCGCGCTCGCGTGGCCGCCGTCGCCATTTGGAATGAATGGTTCCACAACACACCAGCGATTTCTGACACTTGCATGCGCTGAGTTGCGGCGCGCAGATCCGGTCCGAGTTCCGTCCCTCTGCCGCCGGGCCCATGGCAACTCACACACCCCTTAACGGCAAACAGGCGCCGCCCAGCGTTGGGGTCCGGAGGCTGGAGGAACACCGGCTCACGCTCCCGCAGGTTCGAAGCCCTCCTGATGTAGGCCTGGATATCGGCCAGCTCTCGCCCGACGAAGATAGGCATGGGGATCCGCTGGGTGATCTGCGCCGCCTGCATCACCGGGCCCCGGTTCCACATGCTTTGTGCCAGGATGATCGGTGCGACGTAGCGGGCGTAGTCGTCCAGTCTCGGTGCGGACGTACCGCCGGCCCCGCCAACGGCGTGGCATTCCGCACAGCGCTTCTCCCGAAACCACCGTTCGCCGAGCTCGGGGTCGCCCGGCTCATCGAATAGCTTGACGTAATAGATGTAGCTGATGATGTCCGCGAGCTCCGCCTCGCTGAAAGTCGGCCAGTCGAACGCTCTCTGGCGCACCGTCTGTATCATCCGGGGAGTGTGGTTCCAAAACAGGCCTGCGAGCTGCTGCAGGCTGCGGCCCGCGCCCACGAGCGCGAAGTCGGGCCCGAGAGTTCCGCCATTGCCCCAAATGGAGTGACAGTCTCCACATCCTCGCTCCACGAAAATCCGCCGGCCAGCGATCGGGTCGCCGGTGAACGATTGTGCGTGTGCCAGGGTGGCAAACGGCCACGCCAAGCAGCACAACACGAGTACTCGGAGCGTCGTATGCCGGCGCGACGCTGCAGAGTGTGATGTGCGCATCATGTCTCACCCGCCTGGCTTGCTGCGAAGTCGTGGGTGCTGCTCGAGTAGCGCGCCACGCGCTTGGTCACTTCGGCCACCATTTCTCGCCCTTCCTTTATTTCCCAAATGGACACGATGGGCACGAACTTGGTGGAGACCATGTATAGCAGGACGAAGCCCGCGCACGCTCCAGCCATGATAGAGAGCTCGATCCACGATGGCAGATAATGACCGATGGACTCGATTTCCCAGATCGGATTTACAGAGGTCGGCACGACGATGTTGTACCGTTCGAGCCACATGCCGATCACTACGGCAATTCCTGCGATCAATGTCCCTTTGGGGGTACGCGTCGCGCGCCGCACCATGAGTACGAAGGGAATGAGAAAACACCCGATATTCATGGCCCAGAACGACACCGCGTACGGGCCGGTGACCTTGGCCCAAAACGTCCGCATTTCCGCCGGTTCCGCCCCGTAGAACACCGTCAAATGTTCCGCGAAGGTGAAGTAAAACCACAGTAAGCTCAGTACGAGAAGCATGCGCCCCAAGTAATCGAAATGGACGTCTTTGAAGTAACCCTCCAGATGGTATACGCGTCGCAACACTACCATCGCGATGAGGATCGCGGCGATGCCCGAATGGATCGCTCCGATGACGAAATAGGGCCCGAAGATGGTGCTGTGCCACATGGGCCGCAGCGTCATGGCGAAGATCCATCCAATGATGGTGTGCACGGAGACGGCGATCGGGATGACGGCAATAGCGAGAACGCCGATGATGCGCTCCAGGAGGTAGCGTTGAGCGGGTGTGTTGCGGAAGCCGGCCGCAAAAAACCTGTAGAGCCGGGGCATCTTGATGCCAGAATCGCGAATGATGGCCAGGTCCGGTATCAGCGGGATGTAGAGGTAGATCGTACAGGAAGTGAAGTAGAGTCCGATGCTGATCACATCCCACAGCAGGGGTGAGCGAAACTGGGCGTTGAAGAGCACATTGAGCACTCGGTCTGGACGGCCGAGGTCGACAATCGGCTGGATCGCACCGAAGCCGATGACCAGCACGGTGATCAACTCCGCCGAGCGCGTGATGGAACGTCGCCATTCGGCTTGACTGACCCGGAGGATGGCGGAAATCAGGGTGCCGGCGTGACTGATCCCGATGAAGAAGACGAAACAAATGATGTAGATGCCCCAATACCCTGGCCGATTCAATCCCGTGCGACCGAGGCCATAGCGAACTTGCAGGTAGTAGGCAAAGAACCCCCAGAGCACGACAGCACCCAGGAATGCAGCGGTCACGTAGAAGCTGCGCGAGGTATCAACGAGCGGTCGCAGCAGCACCTGCTCGTCCGGCGGCAAGCCCTTGAGCTTTGCGGCTACGTCGTCGCGCATCTCATTGCCTCGATCGGAGGTAATAGACTTTGGGCTGCGTTCCCAAATCCTCCAAAAGCCGCGTCGCCCGTGAATCCTCCTTGAGCTCCCCCACGCGGTGATTGGGATTATCCAGATCTCCGAAAATGATGGCGCCTGTGGGACAGATCTCTGCGCACGCCGGTTGGTAATCCTCTTCCCGCAATTCCCGCCCCTCGGCGCGTGCGTCTTCCTTTGCCTTCTGTAGCCGGTGATGACAGAACGTGCACTTCTCGATTACTCCCTTGGGCCGCACCGACACATCGGGATTCAAGTGCTTGCGCTCAGAATCGGACCACTCGGGCCCATACCAGTTGAAGTACTTCACCGTGTAGGGACATGCGTTGGCGCAGTACCGGCAGCCGATACAGCGTGGATAAATCTGACCGACCAGTCCCTCGTCACTGATGTACGTTGCCTCGACCGGACACACCCGAATGCAGGGAGGATTGTCGCAGTGCATGCACGGGCGGGGGTAAAAGTGCATGCTGGTTTCCGGGAATTCGCCCTCCACTTCCGTCATCACCGTCATCCAGCTCATGGCGCGTCCCAAGTCGGCCTGTTCGGGCGATACCGTCGCGATGTTGTTCTCGCTCTTGCATGCAACCTCGCAGCCGGCACAGCCCGTGCACCGGTCGAGATCGATCACCATCCCCCACCGTGTCATCGCGAACGCCTCCTCACGCCCGTTCCAGCCGCACGAATGTGGTGAACCAGGAGGGGCGCCCGGTCAGCGGATCCGTTGAGCCGTCGAGGAGCTGGAGCGGGGACGCCACCTCGCCGTCGGGGTGTCGCAGGCCGTAGGGTGCGCAGACGTTCTCCCGTGCAGTACCCGGAAACACTTTGACCCGGGCGCGATATCTGCCCCTTGGAGCTACCACCCATACTGTGCTGCCGCTGCCGAATCCCAACTCGCGAGCTGTCTCCGGGTGTACCTCGATCCAGGGGATCCAATTCCCGTGAGGGAAGAGGCCGGGTTGCTCCGCCAGCCATGGCTCGAGCGCAACGGTGCCTGACGCGAGGGTGGACACGCGGTAGGGGATGAGGCGCAACGGGTAGCCCTCGGGCCCGTCGGCAGCGTCCGGTGCAACGTCTATGTACAGTCGCCGCTCCGACCCCTCCGCACCCAAAACCCCCAGCAACTCCGGCGGCATGAGATCGATCCGACCACTTCGGGTGCGGGCGAGTCCGGCCGGGTCCGTGTCGTCGTGGAAGAGATCTGTCCAGCCGCCGCGGCTCACCACATCCTCCCAGAAATCATCGAAGTTGCTGTGCTCGGGGAGCCACCAGCCGCGCTCTTCCATCTGCCGATGATGCCGCCGCTCGAATTCGTCGCCGAACACCATACCGTGACGACTGTCGAAGAGACCGCGGCCCCTCGCTTTGAGCAGCGTTTCGAAATCCTCGTAGGGCAGGCTCTGCGCGAGGCTACCCCCCAATTGACGCGCCATCGTGAGCACCGCGTCTCCCGTATGCGTCCCGCCCTCGTGTGGCTCGACCAGGGGCCGTGCCAATCCCCAAACGGCGTACGGGTACGAGGGTGGCGTCGGCGCATCCTGCCAGCGCTCGTAGGGAAGTAGATCTGGCAAGACCACGTCGGCGTGCCGTGTCGTCTCGTCGAGGAATGGCGAGAAGCTCACAACGAACGGGATATTCTCGAGCGCGTCACGCCAGACCTCAGGATGGGTGGATGACGCAAGGGGATTGGCGTAATAGAGGAACAACGTGTCCACGGCCTCCGTGGCGCCAGCCGCCACGGCTTCGGCAAAGCGCCTGGAGCCATCTCCGGTGCCAAACGGTGGCAGCGGTCCACCTATGGGCTCCCGCTCCAGGCCCGCGCGGGCGGTTCGATCCGTCGCCGGAGGCGCTAATGGTGCGAGTCTGGGGTCCTCGCCAAACAACACGCCTCCAGGACGATTGATGCTCCCCATCAGAACGTTGAGGCTGTGCACGGCCATGCCAGCGAGGAGTCCATCTGGAGCCAGCATCACGTCGGTTCCGCATACGGCGACCGGCGGGCTGGCCTCGGCGAACGCTCTGGCAATGTTTGTGATGCGCTCAACGGGCACGCCGGTGATTGCCGAGACCTCCTCGGTTCGGAAATTGCGCGTCACCAATGAGTGATATCCCTCATGAGGTTGCCCGCTCGCATCGGTGAAGTCCTCGAACCCGGAGACATGCTCCGCGACAAAATCGGCATTGAACAGTTGGTCCGAGGGCGAGCACGGCGTGCGTGCCCGGCCGAATTCCCACCCACTCCTGCGAGCGCGACGCTGTGCGTGAGAAGCGCGTGTCGACCTGGATGAAATGCGCGCGCTGCTCTTCTTCGCCGTCTGGACGGGCAAACGCCGTGAAAGCCTGAAGCGGGGACCACCACGACTCGAACAGCGGCGCGCCGAACGAGAGGACGAGCGCTGCCCGGTCGAGGTCGTAGCTCGGGCGGCGGCGCCAACCATGCATGAGCGCCATGATCGCTTCCGTCCCGTCATCGTATTCATCGGCCACGTAGTTGGGCGAACCGAACGAACGCAGGAACTGACTC